>NZ_JBPQTX010000134.1:0-17818 GCF_051386555.1 Streptomyces sp. URMC 126 | reverse complement strand
AGAGACAGTCCCTGTTCCCCCCGCCTTGCCGGAAAGGACACCCCAGTGGTGACGAACCCCTTCGAAGACGCCGACGGGACCTACCTGGTCCTGACCAACGACAGCAATCAGCACTCCCTGTGGCCCACGCGGCTCGCACCCCCCATGGGCTGGACCGTGGTTTACGGTGCGGCCGGCTACCAGTCCTGCCTCGACTACGTCGAAGAGCACTGGGACGACCTGACGCCGCGACCGGCCGTCGGCAAGTGAACCGGTACCGGATCTCCAAGGGGGAGTCATGACGAATGCGCGGAAGACGCGGTCGGTTCAAGAAGAGCTGTTGTGCGGTCTGTTCGCTCAGGTGCTGGGTGTGCCGAGCGTGGATGTGGACGACAACTTCTTCGCCCTGGGCGGCCACTCGCTCAAGGCCGCCCAGTTGCTCAGCCGGATCCGCTCGGTACTGGGCGTGCAACTGGGTGTGCGGGAGCTGTTCGGCGCGCCCACGGTGGCGGGTCTGGCTGAGCGACTGGCGGCGCAGGCCCCGGACGGTGCGGCGCCGGCCCGTCCGGCGGTGACGCGCCGGGCGCGGCCGGAGGTGCTACCGCTGTCGTTCGCCCAGCAGCGGTTGTGGTTTCTCGACCGGTTCGAGCAGAGTCCCACGTACAACGCGCCGTTCGCCTTCCGGGTCCGGGGTGGGGTGGATGCCGATGCGCTGCGGTCGGCGATCGGTGACGTCGTTGCGCGTCACGAGTCCCTGCGGACGGTGTTCCCCGCGGTCGACGGTGAGCCTTTCCAGCGGGTCCTCGCCCCTGGCGAGGCTTCGGTGGAGCTCAGGGTGGTCCGGTGCGCGGCCGAGGAGGTCACCGCACGCTTCCACGAGGACGCCTTCACGCCCTTCCGGCTGGCGGACGAACTCCCCCTCAGAGCCACCCTGTTCACCACGGCTGACGACGATCACACCCTCCTTCTGACGTTGCATCACATCGCGAGTGACGGGTGGTCGGAGGCGCCGTTGCTGCGCGACCTGTCCACTGCCTACGAGGCCCGGCTCGCCGGAGGTGCGCCGCGGTGGGAGCCCCTGCCGGTCCAGTACGGCGATTACACCCTCTGGCAGCGTGAGCTCCTGGAGGAGACCGGCAAGGAGCAGGCGGAATTCTGGACCCGGACCCTGGCCGGTCTGCCGCAGGAACTGGCCCTGCCCACCGACCGGCCCCGCCCGGCACACCCCACCCACACCGGCGGGCTCCTCCGCTTCGACATCCCCGCCGAGGTCCATACCCGGCTGGAGTCCCTCGCCCGCGGGCAGGGGGCGACACTCTTCATGACTCTGCAAGCGGCGCTCGCGGCGCTGTTCACCAGGTTGGGTGCCGGCACGGACATCCCGCTCGGCACCGCCACCGCGGGGCGGACGGACCAGGCCCTGGACGAACTCGTGGGATTCTTCGTCAACACGCTCGTCCTGCGTACCGACACCTCCGGCGATCCGACCTTCGCGGAGCTGCTGCGGCGGGTGCGGGAAGCGGACCTCGCCGCGCTGGCCCATCAAGACCTGCCCTTCGAGCGACTGGTGGAGGAGCTCAACCCGGACCGCACCAGCGCCCGGCACCCGCTCTTCCAGACCATGCTCGTCCTGCAGAACAACGCCCAGGCCACCCTGGACCTCCCCGGCACCACCATCACAGCGCAGCCCCTCGACGCCGCGCCCTCCAAATTCGACCTCGGCTGGAGCTTCACCGAGCATCGCGAGGCCGGCGGCGGTCCGGCGGGCATCTCGGGCATCCTGCAGTTCGCCACCGACCTCTTCGACCACGTGACCGCCGAGACCCTCCACCGCCTCCTGGCCCGTCTCCTCGATGCCGCCGCCGCGGACCCGGAGACCCCTGTCGGCTCGCTGGAGGTCTTCGAGACGGCGGAGCGGGAACGCGCCTTGCGCGGCCGCGCCGAGGAGCGCCGCCGCGCCCTCGCCGACGAGGCGGCAGCGGCGTCGGCAGCGGTCCGCGAGGGGCGCGGCCCGCGGTCGGTGCAGGAAGAGCTGTTGTGCGGTCTGTTCGCTCAGGTGCTGGGTGTGCCGAGCGTGGATGTGGACGACAACTTCTTCGCCCTGGGCGGCCACTCGCTGAAAGCCACCCGGCTCATCAGCCGGATCCGCTCGGTACTGGGCGTGGAACTGGGCGTTCGCGCGCTGTTCGGCGCGCCCACCGTGGCGAGCCTCGCCGCCTGCCTGGCCGACGGAGTGGCGGCTCGTCCGGCGGTGACGCGCCGGGCGCGGCCGGAGGTGCTACCGCTGTCGTTCGCCCAGCAGCGGTTGTGGTTTCTCGACCGGTTCGAGCAGAGTCCCACGTACAACGCGCCGTTCGCCTTCCGGGTCCGGGGTGGGGTGGATGCCGATGCGCTGCGGTCGGCGATCGGTGACGTCGTTGCGCGTCACGAGTCCCTGCGGACGGTGTTCCCCGCGGTCGACGGTGAGCCTTTCCAGCGGGTCCTCGCCCCTGGCGAGGCTTCGGTGGAGCTCAGGGTGGTCCGGTGCGCGGCCGAGGAGGTCACCGCACGCTTCCACGAGGACGCCTTCACGCCCTTCCGGCTGGCGGACGAACTGCCCATACGGGTGACGCTGTTCTCGGTCGAGCCCGACGACCAAGTTCTTCTGCTGACGTTGCATCATATCGCGAGTGACGGGTGGTCGGAGGCGCCGTTGCTGCGCGACCTGTCCACTGCGTACGAGGCCCGGCTCGCCGGAGGTGCGCCGCGGTGGGAGCCCCTGCCGGTCCAGTACGGCGATTACACCCTCTGGCAGCGTGAGCTCCTGGAGGAGACCGGCAAGGAGCAGGCGGAATTCTGGACCCGGACCCTGGCCGGTCTGCCGCAGGAACTGGCCCTGCCCACCGACCGGCCCCGCCCGGCACACCCCACCCACACCGGCGGACTTGTCCACTTCGACGTCCCCGCGGAACTCCACGCCCGCCTGGACACCCTCGCCCGTGATCACGGCGCGACCCTCTTCATGGCCCTCCAGGCCACATTGGCCACACTGCTCACCAGGTTGGGTGCCGGCACGGACATCCCGCTCGGCACCGCCACCGCGGGGCGGACGGACCAGGCCCTGGACGAACTCGTGGGATTCTTCGTCAACACGCTCGTCCTGCGTACCGACACCTCCGGCGATCCGACCTTCGCGGAGCTGCTGCGGCGGGTGCGGGAAGCGGACCTCGCCGCGCTGGCCCATCAAGACCTGCCCTTCGAGCGACTGGTGGAGGAGCTCAACCCGGACCGCACCAGCGCCCGGCACCCGCTCTTCCAGACCATGCTCGTCCTGCAGAACAACGCCCAGGCCACCCTGGACCTCCCCGGCACCACCATCACGCCCCGGCAGCTGGAGTCCGCACCCACCAAGTTCGACCTCGACTTCACCTTCGTCGAGCGGCACGCGGCGGACGGATCGCCCGCCGGGCTCCACGGCATCCTGCACTACTCGGCCGACCTGTTCGACCGCGGCACCGCCGAGACCCTGGCTCAGCGCCTGCTGCGTGTCGTGACCGCCGTCACCGGAGCTCCAGACACCCCCGTCGGCACGCTGGACCTGCTGTCCCCGCAGGAGAGCAGCCGCATCCTGACCCAGTGGAACGACACCGCCCGCGTGCTGCCGGACGACCGGCTGCTTCACGAGGTCTTCGAGGAGCACGCCCGGCGCACGCCCGCCGCCACGGCCCTCGTGGACGCGCACGGCCCGATGACCTTCGACGAGCTCAACAGCCGCGCCAACCGGCTGGCCTGGATGCTGATCGGCCAGGGCGTGGGGCCGGACCAGCACGTGGCCACGCTGCTGCCGCGTACCAGCGAGCACATCGTCGCCCAGCTGGCCGTGCTCAAGGCCGGCGGCTGCCACGTACCGCTGGACCCTGAGGACCCGGTCGAGCGGCTCGCCCTCATGCTGGCGGACGCGGCCCCGGCCCTGTTGCTGACCGACGTGGCGAACGAGGCCCGGATACAGCCGCACTGCGCGGCGGACCTGCCGGTCCTGCCCGTCGACGACCCCTCCGTCCAGGCAGTCCGCGCCCGTTACGCGCACGTCGACCCCGCCCGCGAGGACCGGCCCGTACGGCTGCGCCCCGACCATCTCGCCTACGTGATCTACACCTCCGGTTCGACCGGACGGCCCAAGGGCGTGGCGGTCGAGCACCGCGGCCTGGTCAACCTGCTCCACGGTCACCTCGGTGAGGTTTACGCGGCCCAGGCGGCGGGCGGGCGGCGCATCCGGGCCGCGCTGACCGGGCCACTGACCTTCGACTCCTCCTGGTGCCCGCTGCTGTGGCTGATGGGCGGCCACGAGCTGCACCTGATCGATGACGAGACCCGCCGCGACCCGCAGGCGCTGGTCGAGTACGTCGCCGCCGAGGCCGTCGACTACCTGGAGGTCTCGCCGACGTTCTGCCGCCAACTCCTGCTGGCGGGGCTGCTGTCCGCTGAGCGGCCCTCACGGCCGCGTATCATCGAGCTCGGCGGCGAGGGCTGCGACCAGGCCCTGTGGAGCGAGCTGCGAGCCGTGCCCGGAACCGCCACCGTCAACGGCTACGGCCCGACCGAGGCCACGGTGTACGTCTCGTACGCACACGCCGCGGAGCACGAGCGGCCGTCGATCGGACGCCCGATGGGCAACAACCGGGCCTACGTCCTGGATCCGAGGCTGCGCCCCGTTCCGGCAGGAGTGGTCGGCGAGCTCTACCTGGCGGGTGCGGGAGTGGCCCGCGGCTACGTCGGCCGGCCCGCGCTGACCGCGCAGCGGTTCGTGGCCTGCCCCTACGGTGCGCCGGGGGAGCGCATGTACCGTACCGGTGACCTGGCGCGGTGGACCGCCGACGGGGTGCTGGAGTACGTGGGCCGCGCCGACGAGCAGGTCAAGATCCGGGGCTTCCGGATTGAACCGGGCGAGGTGGAGACGGTCCTCGCCGGTCATCCGGCGGTCCGTCAGGTCGCCGTGATCGTCCGCGAGGACCGGCCGGGCGACCGCAGACTCGTCGCCTACGCGGTTCCCGAGCAGGACGGCGCGGGCCCCGCCGACGGCCCGACGGCGGCGGACGCGGGCGACCTGCGCCGCTTCGCGGCGGCCGCACTGCCACGGCACATGGTCCCGTCCGCCTTCGTCTTCCTCGACGCGCTGCCGCTGACCTCGCGCGGAAAGCTGGACCGGCGGTCACTGCCGGCTCCGGGAGACGGCGCGACGGCGCACCGGCGAGGCCCCCGGTCGGTCCGCGAGGAGCTGCTGTGCGGCCTGTACGCGCAGGTGCTGGGCGTGCCGGAAGTCGGCGTCGACGACGACTTCTTCGCCCTGGGCGGCCATTCGATGCTCGCCGTCCGGCTGATCAGCCGGGTGCGTTCGGTGCTCGGGGCCGAACTGGACATCCGGACCCTGTTCGACGCACCCACCGTCGCCGAACTCGGCGAACGCCTCGCCCAGGACCGGCGCGAGGACTCCCTCGCCGTTCTCCTCCCTCTGCGCAGGGCACGCACCGCGGCACGCGCGGCGACCACCTCCCACGCGGAGGCCGCCGCCCCCGCCCCGCTCTTCTGCGTCCACCCGGCGGCGGGCATCAGCTGGGTGTATTCGGGACTGCTCCGCCACCTGGCGCCCGACCAGCCGGTGTACGGTCTCCAGGCGCACGGGCTCGCCGAGGCGGACGCCGCCCCGGCGAGCATGGCGGAGATGGTGGAGGCCTATCTCGCACAGATCCGCTCAGTACGGCCCCAGGGCCCCTACGCGCTGCTCGGCTGGTCCTTCGGCGGGCTGGTCGCCCACGAGTTGGCCGTACGGCTTCAGGAGGAAGGCCAGGAGGTCGCCTCCCTCGTGCTGCTGGACAGCTACCCGCCGGCCGACGGCGTCCCCGCCGGGGCGGAGCCGGACGAGGACGAGCTCCGGCAGGCGCTCTTCGCCTCGCTGGGGCACCGGCCGGACGCCGCCGACCCCGAGGGGCCGCTCGCGCTGCTCGGAGAGCGGGGTCTCGCCGCCATGGTCCAGGTGTTCGCCCACCACGGCGCCCTCCAAAACGCCTTCGTGCCCCGGACCTTCCGGGGCGACGTGCTGCTCTTCGAGGCCACCGAGGGCAAGGCCGCGGGCTCCCCCCGGCCGGATGCCTGGCGGCCGTACGTCACGGGCCGCATCGACGTCACCCCCGTCAAGGGCGAACACGGCGAGCTGACCCGTCCCGACCGGCTCACCCACATAGGGCCCGTCCTCGCCGACAGGCTGGCCGGAGGCCGGCGGACACCCGTGCGCGGGTGACATGGACGGCGCGGTTCCGCCCGGGTGCCCCCATCGCCCGGCGGGGCCGCGTCACGGCATCGCGGCGTCCGCCGGCCCGGTCAGCCGCATCTCCCGGTACAGGTCCGCGGCCCGTGCCAGATGGCCGTCCGCCTCGGTGGTCCGCCCCACGGCTCGCAGGGCCTCGCCGAGCGCCTGCCGGCTGCCCGCCATCAGCTGGTGTTCCTGGGTGAGCCGGGCCACGGCCACGGCCTCCCGGGCATGACCGACGGCGGCCTCGGCCTCCCCGGTCGCCAGCAGGGCCCTGGCCAGCCCGAAGCGGCACTCCGCCTCGTTGCGGACATGGTCACTGGCCCGTGCCCGCTCCAGCGCCCGCCGGTAGAGGCGGGCAGCCGCCGCGTGGTCACCGGCGTACAACAGGCTGTCCGCCTCCGTCATGATCACCCTGATCAGCCACTTCACGTCCTCGTCGCGGGTGAAGACACCGGCCAGCTCCCGGCACTGCGCCCCGATGGCGGCCAGGTCCATGCGCCGGCCGGGATCCTGGACCTCGACCTGGAGCAGGACGGTGCCGCGCCGCGCGACCAGGGACCGGTCGCCGGTAGCCGCCGCCAGCGCAACGGACCGCAGCGCGTGGCTGCGGGCCGACGCGAAGTCTCCCAGCATCACGTCGATTTGGGCCAGCATGACGAGGGCGAAGAGCACGGCGAGGAAGGGCCGCAGGCCGTCGGCGGGCCGGGGTGCGTCACCGAAGATCTCTACCGCCTTCAACAGGTGTTCCCGGGAGCGGCGCAGGGAACCGGGGGACAAGTGCTTCTTGAGGGCCGTCCCCGCCGCGTAGTACGCCGCGCCGACCACGCCCTCGCCGCAGTGCGCCAGCGCGGCCGGGACCAGCGCGGTGGCGGCCCGTGCCAGCTGTCCCAGGGGCAGCACCTCCTCGAAGCAGGGCAGGAGGACCAGTACGTCCACGGCCAGAGCCACCGACTCCGCGTCGCCGCTGACCGCCGCCTGCTCGACCACGGCGGTCAGCTCGGGCAGCACGCGGCGGATCCACAGCATCGCCTCGTGCCCGCTGCCGACGTCCACGTTCACGGTCCGGCGCGGGTGCAGATCGGCGGTCAACGGGCCGGCCAGCGGCTGGGAGGCCACGACAGCCGCGACCACCCCGGCGCACAGGAAGTCGACCGCGTTGCGCACCGCCTCGCGGCGCTCGGACGCGGACAGCCCGGTGCGGGCCTTCTCCCTCGCGTACGCCCCGACCAGGTCGTGGAAGTGGTAGCGGCCCGGCGCGCCCGCCTCCAGGAGCGCGGCGTCGACGAGCGCCTCCAGCGTGCGCTCCGCGTCCCGCTCCGGCACCCGCAGGACCGCCGCGGCCGCCTGGACGCCGAACTCGGAGTAGTGCGGGATCGACAGGGCCAGCAACGCTCCGGCGTGCGGAGCGGACAGCTGCGCGAAGGACATCTCGAACACCGCCTCGACCGCGGCATCGCCCACCCGTAACTCTCTGAGCAGCCGGGCCTGGTCCGAGACCCGCTCCAGCAGCGCGGCGACGCTCCACGCGGGACGGGCCGCCAGCCGCGCGCCTGCCGCCCGCAGCGCGAGCGGCAGGGTGCCGCAGGTCGCCGCCAGTGCCGAGACGGCCTCCGGCTCCTCCTCGATCCGCCGGCTCCCCGCGATCCTGCCGATGAGTTCCACGGCGTCGTCGACGCCGAGCCCCTTCAGCGGCAGGGTGACCGTGGCCGGCATCGCGGTCAGGGAACGGGCCGTGATGAGCACGGAGCACCGGCCCGCGCCCGGCAGCAGCGGTTCGACCTGGGCCGCTGTCGTGGCGTTGTCGAGCACGACCAGGACAGCCCGTCGCGAGAGCAGGGTGCGGAAGAGCGCCGCGCGATCGGCCAGGGACACCGGTATCCGCTCAGCGGGGACGCCCAGCGCCGCCAGGAAGCCCGCCAGGATCCCGGCCGGTTCGGCCGGGGTGCCGTCGGGGGCACGCAGGCTCGCGTACAACTGCCCGCCGGGGTAGGACCTGGCGACCGCGTGCGCCACCCGCAGGGCCAGCGCCGTCTTGCCGACCCCGCCCATGCCCGTGATGACGGCCACGGCGTGCGGGCGGCCCGCGGTGAGCGCGGCGACCAGCGTGGCCACCTGCTCGTGGCGTCCGGTGAAGTCGGACGGTACCGGCGGCAGCTGGGCGGGCTCCTGTGTCCCGGGGGTGTCCGGCGGCGCTGCGCCCGGCGCGGCGGCGTCCCCGTCGCCGGCGGCGGGCGGCAGGAAGAGGGCCTGATCCCCCGCCAGGATCGCGGCGTGCAGCTCGCGCAGGGCAGGTCCGGTGCCGATGCCCAGGTCGTCGGCGAGCACCCGGCGGGCGCGGTCGTACGCCGACAGCGCTTCGGCGCCCCGCCCTGACCGGTACAGGGCCAGCATCAGCGCACCGTGCAGCCGTTCCCGGTACGGGTACGCCTTGAGAGCCTGCTCGATGTCCGGCACCGCCTCAGCGTGGCGCCCGCAGGCCAGCAGCAGTTCCAAGCGCAGCTCCAGCGCGGACGCGCGCTGCTCGCCCAGCGCACGGCGCCGGTCCTGCGCGAACGGCCCGGGCAGTCCCGCCAGCGCGGGGCCCTGCCACATCGCGAGGGCCTCCTCCAGGCAGGCGCCCGCCGCCGCGGGGGCGCCCGCCTCGGCGTGGCGCCGGGCCCGCGCGGTGAGCCGGCCGAAGCGCACGGCGTCCACCTGCTCCCCGGGAAGCCGGAGCACGTACCCGTCGGCTGTGGTCGCGATGACCGCGTCCCGCCCCTCGCCGCCCGGCTCCGCGCCGTCCTCGCGCTCCAGGTGCGTGCGCAGCCGGTGGACGTAATTGACGACGACTCGCCGGGCGGAGGCGGGCGGGTCGTCGTCATAGAGGCCGTCGACCAGCTCGTCGACCGTCACGAGCGTCCCTACGCTCAGCGCCAGTGCCGCCAGCACGGCCTGCGGCCCGGGAGCGCCGGGCCGGCTGGCGTCGCCTCGGGCCGAGACGTACCGGACGGGCCCCAGCAAACGGATGCGGACCGCCCCGCCCACCGCGGGCGCCTGTGACATCTCCACCCGCACGTCTCCCGTACGCCGACCTAGCAGACCTTGTGGATCTTCTGCCGGTGATCATAAGCGGGCGGCCGACCGAAGTCAGGGCTCTGCGGAGTGGGATCGCGCCGAGCGTGCGCCCGGCCGTGCGAGCGGTGTCCAGACGTCGCGGAGGCCGCCTGGAAGCCCGGCCCCTCATCCTGGCCCACTCGGAAAAGCGCCGGTGAGCGGCAGCTCCGGACAGCCCGCCTCGCGGGCGGTCATGCCCCGGCGGTGGAAACCGATCCTGTTACGGCAAGCCCCTACACGCCCAGCCCCGCTCATCTGTGAACCCCCGGTGACAGATGTCTCAAATTCCTGGCACCGAGTGTCTTGTCGAGTGGCACGCCGTGCCATACCTTGATGCTGTCCGGGCGGCCGGCGCACAGACGAAACGTCGTGTGCCGGCTGTCCCCGCAAGCACCACCTTGCGCGCCCGGACCGCCTGCGTCACCAGGCACACGTACCGCCTGCGCGGCCATCCCGCGCGCTCCCGCGCCACCCACCGAACCGACGGCTCCATTCCCCCGACGTTCCCTCAAGCCGTTTCCCCGAGAACGCGCTTCGCCGGAGGCACTACCGTGAACCAGATACTCGACGCCATCCTCGCCACCGACACCACCAGCGAGGACTTCGCCGCCCTGCCGATCCCCGAGTCCTACCGCGCGGTGACCGTGCACAAGGACGAGGCGGACATGTTCGCCGGGCTGACCACCCGGGAGAAGGACCCGCGCAAGTCCCTGCACGTCGAGGAGGTGCCGGTGCCCGAACTCGGGCCCGGTGAGGCGCTGGTGGCCGTGATGGCCAGCTCGGTGAACTACAACTCCGTGTGGACCTCCATCTTCGAGCCCGTCTCGACCTTCTCCTTCCTGGAGCGCTACGGCAAGCTCTCCCCCCTCACCGCCCGCCACGACCTGCCGTACCACGTCATCGGCTCCGACCTCGCGGGCGTCGTGCTGCGCACGGGACCCGGCGTCAACGCCTGGAAGCCGGGCGACGAGGTCGTCGCGCACTGCCTGTCCGTCGAGTTGGAGTCCGCCGACGGGCACAACGACACGATGCTGGACCCGCAGCAGCGGATCTGGGGCTTCGAGACCAACTTCGGCGGCCTCGCCGAGATCGCGCTGGTGAAGTCCAACCAGCTGATGCCCAAGCCGGACCACCTCAGCTGGGAGGAGGCCGCCGCCCCCGGCCTGGTCAACTCCACCGCGTACCGGCAGCTCGTCTCGCGCAACGGCGCGGGGATGAAGCAGGGCGACAACGTGCTGATCTGGGGCGCGAGCGGCGGACTCGGCTCGTACGCCACGCAGTTCGCGCTCGCCGGCGGCGCCAACCCGATCTGCGTCGTCTCCAGCGAGCAGAAGGCGGAGATCTGCCGCCGGATGGGCGCCGAGGCGATCATAGACCGGAACGCCGAGGGGTACCGGTTCTGGAAGGACGAGCACAGCCAGGACCCGCGCGAGTGGAAGCGGTTCGGCAAGCGCATCCGCGAACTCACCGGCGGCGAGGACGTGGACATCGTCTTCGAGCACCCCGGCCGCGAGACGTTCGGCGCCTCCGTCTACGTCACCCGCAAGGGCGGCACCATCGTCACCTGCGCCTCCACCTCCGGCTACGACCACCAGTACGACAACCGCTACCTGTGGATGTCGCTCAAGCGGATCGTCGGCTCGCACTTCGCCAACTACCGCGAGGCGTGGGAGGCCAACCGGCTGATCGCCAAGGGGAAGATCCACCCGACGCTGTCGAAGACGTACCGGCTGGAGGAGACCGGCCAGGCCGCGTACGACGTCCACCGCAACCTCCACCAGGGCAAGGTCGGCGTGCTCGCGCTGGCCCCCGAGGAGGGCATGGGCGTCCGCGACGAGGAGATGCGCTCCCGGCACATCGAGGCCATCAACCGCTTCCGGAACGTCTGATGGGCTCCGAGAACCAAGGCGAGAGGAACCAGGGCGAGAGGCGGAAGGACCGCCCCTGGCTCATGCGGACGTACGCCGGCCACTCCACCGCCGAGGCGTCCAACGAGCTCTACCGCCGCAACCTCGCCAAGGGCCAGACGGGCCTGTCCGTCGCCTTCGACCTGCCCACCCAGACCGGTTACGACCCCGACCACGTCCTCGCCCGCGGCGAGGTCGGCCGGGTCGGGGTGCCGGTCTCGCAACTGGGCGACATGCGACGGCTGTTCCAGGACATCCCGCTGGAGCGGATGAACACCTCCATGACCATCAACGCCACCGCCATGTGGCTGCTGGCCATGTACCAGGTGGTCGCGGAGGAGCAGGGCGCGGACGTCACCACGCTCCAGGGGACGACGCAGAACGACATCGTCAAGGAGTACCTCTCGCGCGGGACGCACGTCTTCCCGCCGGGGCCGTCGCTGCGGCTGACCACCGACATGATCGCGTACACGGTCGCGCACATCCCCAAGTGGAACCCGATCAACATCTGCAGCTACCACCTCCAGGAGGCCGGGGCCACCCCGGTCCAGGAGATCGCGTACGCCATGTCCACCGCCATCGCGGTGCTGGACGCGGTGCGCGACTCGGGGCAGGTGCCGGCCGAGCGGTTCGGGGACGTCGTCGCCCGCATCTCGTTCTTCGTGAACGCGGGCGTCCGCTTCGTCGAGGAGATGTGCAAGATGCGGGCGTTCGGCCGCATCTGGGACACCATCACCCGGGACCGCTACGGCATCGAGAACCCCAAGCAGCGCCGCTTCCGCTACGGCGTCCAGGTCAACTCGCTCGGTCTGACCGAGGCGCAGCCGGAGAACAACGTCCAGCGGATCGTCCTGGAGATGCTGGCCGTCACCCTCTCCAAGGACGCGCGCGCCCGCGCCGTCCAGCTGCCCGCCTGGAACGAGGCGCTGGGCCTCCCCCGCCCCTGGGACCAGCAGTGGTCGCTGCGCATCCAGCAGGTGCTGGCGCACGAGAGCGACCTGCTGGAGTACGACGACATCTTCGCCGGCTCGCATGTGATCGAAGAGAAGGTCGCCGGGCTGGTCACCGAGAGCCTGGCGGAGATCGACCGCATCCAGGAGATGGGCGGTGCGATGGCCGCCGTCGAGTCCGGCTACCTCAAGGCGCAGCTCGTCTCCTCGCACGCCGAGCGGCGGGCGCGGATCGAGTCGGGCGAGGAGAAGATCGTCGGGGTCAACTGCTTCGAGACCACCGAGCCCAACCCGCTCACCGCCGACCTCGACACCGCCATCATGACGGTGGACCCGGACAACGAGGCGCGGGTGGTGGCGGCGCTGCACCGCTGGCGGGACGACCGGGACGAGTTCCGCGCCCAGGAGGCGCTGTCGGTGCTGAAGAAGACCGCGGCCGGCTCCGAGAACCTGATGCCCGCGACCCTGGAGTGCGTCCGCGCCGGGGTGACGACGGGCGAGTGGGCCTGGGCGCTGCGCGACGTCTTCGGCGAGTTCCGCGCCCCGACGGGCGTCAGCGGCGCGCCGCTGGCCGTCACGGCGGAGGCCGGCACTCCGCTGGCGGCGGTCCGGGAGAAGGTCACCCGGACCGCGTCGGACCTGGGCACCGGCCGGCTGCGGCTGCTCGTCGGCAAGCCCGGCCTGGACGGGCACTCCAACGGCGCCGAGCAGATCGCCGTCCGGGCCCGCGACGCCGGCTTCGAGGTGGTCTACCAGGGGATCCGGCTGACCCCCGAACAGATCGTCGCGGCGGCCGTCGCGGAGGACGTGCACTGCGTCGGCCTGTCCATCCTCTCCGGCTCGCACGCCGAGCTCGTCCCGGACGTGCTGGCCCGGATGCGGGCGGCGGGGGCGGGCGAGGTGCCCGTGATCGTGGGCGGGATCATTCCGTCCGCCGACGCCGCCGCGCTCCGGGAGGCCGGGGTGGCGGCGGTCTTCACCCCGAAGGACTTCGGTATCACCGAGATCATCGGCCGTATCGTCGATGAGATCCGCACAGCGAACGCGCTCGACCCCCTGGAGGTCTCCGCATGACCGGCACCCCCGCCACTCCGGTTAACCGGCTTCGTCCCCGCCGCTCCTGCCTCGCCGTCCCCGGCAGCAACCCCCGCTTCCTGGAGAAGGCCCAGGGCCTCCCGGCGGACCAGGTCTTCCTGGACCTGGAGGACGCCTGCGCGCCGATCGCCAAGGAGGGCGCCCGCCACACGATCGTGGACGCGCTCAACAACGGCGACTGGACGGGCAAGACCCGGGTCGTGCGCGTCAACGACTGGACCACCCACTGGACGTACCGGGACGTCGTCACGGTCGTCGAGGGCGCGGGCCAAAACCTGGACTGCGTCATGCTGCCGAAGGTGCAGGACGCCCAGCAGGTCGTCGCCCTGGACCTGCTGCTGACGCAGATCGAGAAGACGATGGGCTTCGAGGTCGGCCGGATCGGCATCGAGGCGCAGATCGAGAACGCCAAGGGCCTGGTGAACGTGGACGCGATCGCCGCCGCGTCGCCGCGCATGGAGACCATCGTCTTCGGGCCGGCCGACTTCATGGCGTCGATCAACATGAAGTCCCTGGTCGTCGGCGAGCAGCCGCCCGGCTACGGCGCCGACGCCTACCACTACATCCTCATGCGCATCCTGATGGCGGCCCGCGCCCACGACCTCCAGGCGATCGACGGCCCCTACCTCCAGATCCGCAACCCCGAGGGCTACCGCGAGGTGGCGGCCCGGTCGGCGGCGCTGGGCTTCGACGGCAAGTGGGTGCTCCACCCGGACCAGGTGGCGCTCGCCAACGAGATCTTCTCGCCGTCGCAGGACGACTACGACCACGCCGAGCTGATCCTGGACGCCTACGCGTACTACACGTCCGAGGCGGGCGGCGCGAAGGGCTCGGCGATGCTCGGCGACGAGATGATCGACGAGGCCAGCCGGAAGATGGCGCTGGTGATCGCGGGCAAGGGCCGCGCGGCCGGCATGTCCCGTACGTCCAAGTTCGAGATCCCGGAGGCGTGACCAGCATGCAGTTCGGCCGCACCTACGAAGAGTTCACGGTCGGTGACGTCTACAAGCACTGGCCCGGGAAGACGGTCACCGAATACGACGACCACCTCTTCTGTCTGCTCACGATGAATCATCACCCGCTGCACATGGACAGCAACTACGCGGAGCGGACGACGGATTTCGCGAAGAACGTCGTCGTGGGCAATTACGTCTATTCGCTGCTGCTGGGCATGTCGGTGCCGGATGTGTCGGGGAAGGCGATCGCCAACTTGGAGGTCGAGTCGCTGAAGCACGTGGCGCCGACGTTCCACGGCGACACGATCTACGGCGAGACGACCGTGCTGGACAAGACGCCGTCGAAGTCGAAGAGCGACCGCGGGATCGTGTACGTCGAGACCCGCGGTTACAAGCAGGACGGCACCCTCGTCTGCGTCTTCCGGCGCAAGGTGATGGTGCCCACCGCCACGTATGTGAAGGAGCGCGGCGGCGAGCAGCCCGGCCGCCCCGAACCGATCGTCCGGGAGAAGTGAAGATGGGCATGGGCCGCCTCGCGCAGACCGAGGGACTGACGGACGTCCAGCGCGAGATCCTCGCCACGGTCCGCGACTTCGTCGACAAGGAGATCATCCCGGTCGCGACGGACCTGGAGCACCGCGACGAATACCCGACCGAGATAGTCGAGGGCCTCAAGGAACTCGGCCTCTTCGGACTGATGATCCCGGAGGAGTACGGCGGGCTCGGTGAGTCGCTTCTCACATACGCGCTCTGCGTGGAGGAGATCGCCCGCGGCTGGATGAGCGTGTCGGGGATCATCAACACCCACTTCATCGTCGCCTACATGCTCAAGCAGCACGGGACGCGGGAGCAGCGCGAGTACTTCCTGCCGCGCATGGCCGCCGGCGAGGTGCGGGGCGCGTTCTCGATGTCCGAGCCGGGGCTGGGCTCCGATGTGTCGGCCATCACGTCGAAGGGCGTGCGGGACGGGGACGAGTACGTCCTCACCGGCCAGAAGATGTGGCTGACCAACGGCGGCTCGTCGACGCTGGTCGCGGTGCTCTGCCGGACGGACGAAGGGCTGCCGGAGGGGGCGGCGCCGCACAAGTCGATGACGACCTTCCTGGTGGAGAAGGAGCCCGGGTTCGGGCAGGTCAAGCCGGGCCTCACCATCCCCGGCAAGATCGACAAGATGGGCTACAAGGGCGTCGACACCACCGAGCTGATCATGGACGGGCTGCGGGTGCCGGCGGACCGCGTGCTCGGCGGGACCACCGGGCGCGGCTTTTACCAAATGATGGACGGCGTCGAGGTCGGCCGCGTGAACGTCGCGGCGCGTGGCTGTGGCGTCGCTCAGCGTGCGTTCGAACTGGGCGTCGCCTACGCGCAGCAGCGTCACACGTTCGGGAAGGCCATCGCCCAGCATCAGGCGATTCAGTTCAAGTTGGCCGAAATGGGGACAAAGGTCGAAGCCGCCCATGCGATGATGGTGAGAGCCGCCCGCACCAAGGACTCCGGTCAGCGCAACGATCTGGAGGCCGGGATGGCCAAATACCTCGCCTCCGAGTACTGCAAGGAGGTGGTGGAAGACGCCTTCCGCATCCACGGGGGCTACGGCTTCTCGAAGGAGTACGAGATCGAGCGCCTCTACCGCGAGGCTCCGATGCTCCTGATCGGGGAGGGAACGGCCGAGATCCAGAAAATGATCATCGGCCGCCGACTCCTGGAGGAGTACCGAATTCAGGGGTGAAGCAGTAGGAATTGTCCGAAATGAGGGGCTTTCGTAGAGGATTTGTCGAGAAGTAGATCACACTCTGTCATCGATGTCCGGCCATCTACTGGCCCTGGCGCTTAGCCAGTTGTCGGTCGCAACCGATAGCATCGCCGGAAAGCCGCCGTCCCCCGATCGTTAATGCGGCACCCTCCGCTACGAAGGTCACCCATGCCCCACAGCTCTACCTCTGCACCACGCGACAGCCTCCTCGGTGTACGCCTCGCGCGCGGAGCATCGCCGTGGCTCCTCCCCACCGTCGCCACGGCGGCGGTCAGCCTCACTCGTGCCCGCCGCTCCGGGCGCTGGGCCGCGGTCGCCGTGCCGACGACCGCGCTGGCCGCCGGCATGCTGTGGTTCTTCCGCGACCCGGAACGCGAGATCGCCCAGGGCCGGGTGATCTCCCCGGCCGACGGCGTGGTGCAGAGCATCATGCCCTGGAAGGACGGCCGCACCCGCGTCGCGATCTTCATGAGCCCGCTCAACGTCCACGTCAACCGCGCGCCGCTGGCCGGCACCGTGACGTCGGTCGAGCACATCCCCGGCGGGTTCGTTCCGGCGTTCAACAAGGAGAGCGAGAACAACGAGCGCGTCGTCTGGCACTTCGACACCGAGCTCGGCGACATCGAGATGGTGCAGATCGCCGGTGCCGTCGCCCGGCGCATCGTCCCCTACGTGCCCCAGGGCACCAAGGTGGAACAGGGTGAGCGCATCGGTCTGATCCGCTTCGGCTCGCGCGTCGACGTCTACCTGCCGGAGGGCGTCGAGGCGGCCGTCGAGGTGGGACAGGCCACGACAGCAGGAGTGACCCGCCTTGACCGTGATTGATCCCGACACACAGGCGACCTGGGTCCCGGAGGCGGAGCCCGAGGACGACGTCGACGACATGCCGCTCTCCACGCGGCTGTCGATAGCGGACACCCTCACCCTGGGCAACGCGATCTGCGGCTTCATGGCGGTGTACTTCACCACCACCGGCATCCTCATCCCGCACCTCACCAACAACGAGGACGGCGGCATGGCGCGCAACAACGCCGCCACCGCGGTGATGCTGATGCTGCTCGCCTCCGTCTTCGACCTGTTCGACGGCCTGGTGGCGCGCAAGCTGCGCAGCTCGGCCATGGGCGCGGAGCTGGACAACCTCTCCGACCTGATCAGCTTCGGCCTCGCCCCCGCGTACTTCGTGGTGGTCTGGGGCGTCGTCGCCCAGGGCGCGCACCAGAAGGTGTCCGCGGTCGCGGCGGTGGTGGTACTGCTGGCGGTCGTCCTACGGCTCGCCCGCTTCTCGTGCGTCACGCTGCGGGACGGGATCTTCCAGGGCATGCCGAGCCCGTTCGGCGCCCTGACGGTCGTCTCCGTGGTCCTGCTGGAGCTGCCCTTCGTGCCGACGCTCCTCGCGATCGTGGGCGTCGCGTGGCTCATGGTGAGCCGCGTCGAGTACCCGAAGCCGCGCGGGCGACTGGCCGTCGCCATGCTCAGCTGGATCGTGCTCAGCATGGGGCTGCTGGCCGCTTGGGCGTTCGACGCGCCCGGTGGGGAGCTGCTGCTCCAGACGGGGTGCGCCCTCCAGGTCGTCCTCGGCGCGGTCATTCCGCTGTTCGCCACGGCGCGGCGGGTGAACACCTTCCGCGACAACCGGCGGGAGGCGCGGGCGGCGCAGCTGCCGTAGTCGTTTGTCGTTTGAGGCCCCGGGCGAACGCCCGGGGCCTTTTTCGCGCCTTCGGCGCGGGGGGGGGGGGGGGGGGGGGGGGGGGGGGGGGGGGGGGGGGGGGGGGGGGGGGGGGGGGGGGGGGGGGGGGGGG
>NZ_JBPQTX010000133.1:0-17965 GCF_051386555.1 Streptomyces sp. URMC 126 | reverse complement strand
CTCACCCACCCCCCGGCGTTCCCCCGCCATGTCGTCACCGCCGTGCTCGTGGCCCACGACGGCGCCCGCTGGCTGCCCGACGCGCTCGGCGGACTGCTCGGCCAGGAGCGGCCCGTCCAGCGGGCCGTCGCCGCCGACACCGGCAGCGACGACGACTCCGCCCGGCTGCTCGCCGACGCGCTCGGCGCCGACCGCGTCCTGCACCTCGCCCGCCGCGCCGGTTTCGGCACCGCCGTCGACGAGGCGGTCCGCGCGACCCCCGCGCCCACCGCCGACGACCTCCCCTACCTCGCCGGCTCCAGCGGCTGGGACCCCGTCAGCCGCACCTGGCGCGACGACTCCGACGACCCCTACGGGTCTCCGGACGCCCACGACCGCGACGCCGAACCCGTCCAGTGGCTGTGGCTGCTGCACGACGACTGCGCCCCCGAACCGGGCGCCCTGCGCGAACTGCTGCGCGTCGCCGACCAGGAGATCGCCGCCGGCCGGCCCGCCGCCGTCCTCGGCCCCAAGCTCCGCAGCTGGTACGACCGCAGACAGCTGCTCGAAGTGGGCGTCACCGTCGCCCGCGGCGGCCGCCGCTGGACCGGCCTCGACCGCCGCGAACAGGACCAGGGCCAGCACGACCAGGTGCGGTCCGTCCTCTCCGTCTCCACCGCGGGCATGCTCGTCCGGCGGGACGTCTGGGAGGCGCTCGGCGGCTTCGACCCCCGGCTGCCCCTGATGCGCGACGACGTCGACTTCTGCTGGCGCGCCCACGCGGCCGGCCACCGCGTCCTCGTCGCCCCCGACGCCGTCCTCCGGCACGCCGAGGCCGCCTCCCGCGAGCGCCGCCCCGTCGACTGCGCGGGCCGCCGGCCGGCCTCCCCGCACCGCGTCGACAAGGCCGGTGCCGTCTACACGCTCCTCGCCAACACCCGGGGCGCCGCCCTGCCCTACGTCCTCCTCCGGGTCGTCCTCGGCACCCTGCTGAGCGCGCTCGGGCACCTCGTCGGCAAGGTCCCCGGGCAGGCCCTCGACGAACTCACCGGCCTGGGACGGGTGCTGCTGCGCCCCGGCCGGATCCGCGCCGCCCGGAGACGTCGCTCGGCCGCCGTCGACCCCAAGGAGCTGCGGCCCCTCTTCCCCCCGCCGGGCGCCACCCTCAGGGTCGCGTTCGAGCAGCTGACGGCCTTCTTCGGCGGGCGGTCCGACCCCGAGGCGCGGTCGGCGGGGCGGCACGGAGCCGTCGAGTCCGGGCCCGGCGGCGACGAGGCGGACTTCCTGGAGATCGAGCAGTTCGCCCGGCTGCGGCGCATCGCCCGCAAGCCCGCGCCCGTCCTCTTCACCGTCCTCCTGCTGGTCTCGGCCGTCGCCTGCCGGGGCCTGTACGGGGCCGGCGCGCTGTCCGGCGGCGCCCTGCTGCCCGCGCCGGAGGGGGCGTCCGACCTGTGGTCGCTGTACGCGGACGGCTGGCACGCCGTCGGCACCGGCGGCACCGCGGGCGCCCCGCCCTACGTCGCGGTGCTCGCGGCCCTGTCCACCCTGCTCCTCGGCTCGCCGGACCTCGCAGTCACCCTCCTGCTCGTCTGCTCGGTCCCGCTGGCCGGGCTGACCGCCTACTTCGCCTCGCGCCCGCTCGTCGCCTCCCGGCCGCTGCGCGCGTGGGGCAGCGTCGCCTACGCGTTCCTGCCCGCCGTCACCGGCGCCCTCGCGGCGGGCCGGCTCGGCACGGCCGTCCTCGCCGTGCTGCTGCCGCTCGCGGCCCGGGCCGCCGTCGCGGCCGGCGGGTTCCGCTCGCCGGGCTCCCGGCCCGTGTGGCGGGCCGTCTGGACGTACGCCCTCCTCCTGACCGTCGCCACCGCGTTCACCCCGGTGGTGTGGCCGCTCGCGGTGGTGCTCGGCCTCGGCGTCCTCGCGCTGCGTGCCCGGGGCGGCGGGCTCGTCCCGCACGCGCTCGCCCTGCTCGCCGTCGCGGCCACCCCGCTCGTCGTCCTCGCCCCTTGGTCGTTCGGGCTGTTCACCGGTCCCGGCCGGTTCCTCGCCGAAGCGGGGACGGAGTACGGCGGCGGCACCAGCATGCCGTGGCAGCTGCTCGCCGGGGACCCGGGCGGCCCCGGGACGCCGGGCGGGGCGCTGTTCGCCGGCGTGCTGCTCGCCGCGCTCGGCGCGCTGCTCCGCGCCGACCGGCGGGCCGCCGTGGGCGCCGCCTGGACGGTGGCGCTCGCCGCGCTGCTGTGCGCGGCGCTCGTCAACCACACGGCCTGGGCCGGACCCGCCCTGCTCGTGTACGGCCTGGCGCTGACCGCGGCCGCCGTGACCGGCGCCGAGGGGGCCCGTGAGCGGGTCGCCGCGCGGAGCTTCGGCTGGCGGCAGCCCGTCGCCGGGCTCGTCGCCCTCGCCGCCGCGGCCGGTCCGCTCGTCGCCGCCGTCGGCTGGGCGGCCGGCGGGGCCGGGGGGCCGCTGGACCGGCGCGACCCCGTGCAGGTGCCGGCGTTCGTCGCCGAGGCGGCGACCACCCGCGACCGCGCCCGCACCCTGGTCCTCGCCCCGGAACCGGGACACACCTCCCACGTCTCCTACGCGCTCGTGCGCGGCTCCGGGATCCGGCTGGGCGACGACGCGGTGGCCCCCGGCCGGGACGCGCGACTGGACTCCGTCGTCGCCGGCCTCGTCGCGGGCTCCGGCGCCGACCAGGCCGCCCGCCTCGCCGACTACGCCGTCGGCTTCGTCCTCGTACGTGACGGCGGCGCCAAGGACCTCGGGGCCGGCCTGGACGCCGCCCCCGGCCTCACCCGGCTCAGCCAGGAAGGCCGGACCGCCCTGTGGCGGGTCGACCGGCCGGTCTCCCGGGTCAGCGTCGTCACCGAGGGCGCCGGCCCGTCGGCCGTCCCCTCCGGACCCGTAGGGGCCCGGGCCGTCATCCCGGCCGGGAAGGACGGCCGGGTGCTACGCCTCGCGGACCGGGCCGCGCCCGGCTGGCGGGCCACCCTCGACGGGCGCTCCCTGCCGCGCGTCACCGTCGACGGCTGGGCGCAGGGCTTCCGGCTCCCGCCCTCCGGCGGCCGGCTGGCGCTCTCCTACGAGACGCCGTTCGCCCGGACCGCCTGGGTGTGGACGCAGGGGCTGCTCGCGGTCGTCCTGGTCGTCCTCGCGCTGCCGGGCCGCCGGCGGCAGGTCGACGACGACCTGCCCGACACGGTGGTCCCCGCGGCGGTGCCCGTGGACCTGCCCGAGCAGGCGCCGGCCGGCGAGGGCCGCCGGGCCCGCCGGCTGCGTGCCGCGGCCGAGGGACGGCAGGCACCGGCGGCGGAGGGCGGCCCGGCCGCGTCCGAGCCGGTGTCGGTTCCGGTGTCGGTGCCGGCCGACCCCTACGGGCAGCCCTCGGCGGACCCGTACGCGGTGGCGGATCCGTACGCCGCGGTGGCGGCCCCCCAGTACGCCCAGGGGACGGCGGACGGCGGCTGGGACGCCGGCCCGTACGACCCCTACGGGACTTACGGGGCCTACGGGTCGTACGGGTCCTCCTCCGCGTACGCCCCGCCCCACCCGGAAGGGGCGGCGGGCGGTTACGGCGACGCATACCCCGGGACCGGCCACCAGCCCGCCCCCGGCGCGTACCAGGACGCCGCAGGACAGGACGTCCCCTACGCCCCCGGCCCCTACGGCGTCCACGACCCGTACGGGTACGGCGGAGGACAGAGCCACGACACGACGTACGACGACGGCCGCGGCCCGCGCCGCGACGGGAGTGACCAGCGGTGAAGCGCGAGCGGTCAGCGGTGAAGCGGGAACGGCCGGCGGCGGGGCGTGAGCGGCCGGGGAGCAAGCGGGAGCGGTCGGGGGGCAAGCGGGCGCCGGCGGCCCTGGGCCGTACCACCCTCTCCCTGCTCGCGACGGCCGCGGCGCTGGCGGCGATCACCGGCGTCGCGGTGATCACCGGGCCCGCGGGCGACGCCGGGAGCGCGCCGGGGCCGAAGGCCGCCGGCCGGGTGCCGGTCCAGCGCTCGGCCGTGGTCTGCCCGGCGCCGACCTCCTCCGAGGTGGCGGAGACGACGTACACGGCGTTCTCGCCCGGCGCCCCGAGCGGGTCCGGCTCCGCCCCCGGCGGCGGCCGGGACGCACGGCGATCGGCCGACCTGCTGCCGGTGACGACGGCGGAGGGTCAGGCGCCGGCGGCCAGGGACGGCAAGGACCGGAAGGCGGACGGGAAAGCGGACGGGAAAGCGGACGGGAAGAAGGGCGAGGCGAAGAAGGGGAGCGGTGACAAGACCTCCCCGGGTGCCGGGCCCGTCCTCTCCCTCAAGGCCCCCGGCGCCCCTGTGACGGCCACCACCGACCGCTCCGACGCCCCCGCCCTCGTCGGCTCCGCCGAGGGACCGCTCGCGCCCGGCCACACCGTGCAGCAGACCACGGCCGTCGCGGCCGGCAGCGGGCGCGGTCTGCACGGGCTGACCTGCGGGCCGGCCGACACGTCGTTCTGGTTCCCGGGCGTCTCCACGGCCCAGGGCCGTCAGGACTACGTCCACCTCACCAACCCCGACCCCGGCACCGCCGCCGTCGTCGACCTGGAACTGCACGGCAAGGACGGCCGCGTCGCGGCGCCCGCCGGCGAGGGCGTCACCGTCCCGCCGCGCTCGTCGGTGCCCGTCCTGCTGAGCACCCTGACCGAGACGCCCGCCGAGAACCTCACCCTGCGCGTCACCGCCCGTTCCGGCCGGGTCGGCGCCGCCGTGCGGGCGTCCGACGAGAAGCAGGGCGGCGACTGGCTGCCCGCCTCCGAACCGGCCGCCACCGCCGTGCTGCCGGGCATCCCCGCCGACGCCACCTCGGTGCGGCTCGTCGCCTTCGCCCCCGGCGACGACGCCGACCTCACGGTCCGCTTCGTCGGGCCCACCGGGTCGATCACCCCGGCGGGCCACGAGACGCTGCACGTCAGGAGCGGCACCACGGAGACGGCCGCGCTGGACGGCGTCGCCCGCGGCGAGGCCGGTTCGCTGCTGCTCACAGCCGAGGACGGCGGGAAGGCCGTGGCCGGGCTGCGGGTGACCCGCGGCAAGGGGGACCGGCAGGAGACGGCGTTCCTCCCGGCGACCGGCCCGGTCGGCATCCGCGGCACGGTGGCGGACGACCGGCCCAAGGGCACGTCGCTGTCCCTGGCGGCGCCCGGCGCGGAGGCGCGGGTCAAGGTGACGGCCTGGGCGGCCGGCGGCGGCGGTCCGGCCACGCGGACGTACACCGTCCGGTCCGGCACCACGCTCACGGTGGAGCCGCCGGTTCCGGGCGGTGGCAAGAGCGGTTACGCGCTCACGGTGGAGACCGTCTCCGGCGGACCGGTGCACGCCGCCCGGACGCTGACGCTCCCGCACGACGGCGTCCCGGCCTTCACCGTGCAGCCCGTTCCGGACGACCGGTCCACGGTGGAGGTCCCGGCGGTGCGGTCCGACCTGACGACGGTGGTGCGCTGACGGCCGGGCGGGAGGCGGCGTCGGCCCACGCGGCCCGGCGGTGCCTCCCACCCGGCGGCGCCCCCGCCCGTCAGTCCTGGCCGTAGCGCGGATCCACCGACTCCGGGGCCAGCCCCAGCAGTTCGGCCACCTGCTCGACGACGACCTCGTGCACCAGCAGCGCCCGGTCGTCGCGGTTCTTGGAGCGGATCTCCACCGGGCGGCGGTAGATGACGATCCGGTCGGGGTCGTCGCCGCGCGCCGCCACGTACCGGCCGAGCGGGACCGAGCCGCCGTCGAGGAACAGCGCCTCGCCCGGCTCGCCGTCCTCGCCCGGCACGGGCACCTCGCGCACCACGAAGTCCACCGACGCCAGTTGCGGCCAGCGACGCTCCAGCCGCTCCGCCGAGTCGTGCACGAGATCGACGAACGCCTCGGCACGGCTCACCGACAGCGGGACCTGCGGCGGGGCGATCGGACCGCGCATGCCGCGGCCGTGCCGGTCGCGGTGGCGCGGGCGTCGGCCGGAGGGACCGGAGGGGCCGGGCGGACCGGCCGCGGGCGGTACGGGGCTGTCGGGGCTGTCCATCACCTCGAAGGGTATCCGCCGGTCGGCCGTGTACGCGCGGTAGCCGCGCATCTCATCGGATGTCGCCCGATGAGCGTTCCGGTGTTGCTTGCGATCGGATAAAGCCGACGGCGAGACCGCCGATCACATCCCGAATGACACTATGGTGGCTGAGTGATGACAGAGTTCCAGGGCCGCGCATCCTGTTCCACGCCGCCCCCGCGCAGGTCGACCCGGCGGTTCGGGGGCGGTGTCCACCGGGCGCTCCGGCACGACACGGAGGGGTGAGCCAGGAGTGAGTCGTCGCGGCCCGCTCAAGAGTGCGGTACCGTCCCACCTCGTGAGCCCTGTACGTCGCTGTTCGCGCACCGCGTGTGGCCGCCCGGCCGTCGCGACGCTGACGTACGTCTACGCCGATTCGACCGCCGTCCTCGGCCCGCTCGCCACCTACGCCGAACCCCACTGCTACGACCTGTGCGCCGAGCACTCCGAGCGGCTGACCGCCCCCCGCGGGTGGGATGTCGTCCGGCTCGCCGTGGACACCGGCCCCGCCCGTCCCAGCGGTGACGACCTCGAAGCGCTGGCCAACGCCGTGCGGGAAGCGGCCCGTCCGCAGGAACGCGCCGCGGGCGGCGGGCCGATCGGCTCCGTCGGCGGGCAGGCCAAGGGGCCCGTCGGCCCCAGCAGCCGCGAGGTCAGCCCGATGGAGGTCGCCCGCCGGGGCCACCTCAGAGTTCTGCGCTCGCCGGACTCCTGACGCTCCGTGCCCTGAAACCCCGGCCTCCGGCGGCGGTTTCCGGCCGCCTCGTCTCCCCGCATCACTGCCCCACCCCTTCACCGGTGCCTGTCCGGCCGCTCCTTGGCGTCGGCCGGATGCCCGCATCCACTCGCTACCCGCCGCCCGCGGGCCCTCACCCCTGAGCCGGCCCTGACCCAGCCCTGATCCACCCCTGATTCGGGCGGGGGTTCCACCCTGATTTGCCCCCGGTTCGTCCGCCCGACGGCCGTCCGCGGCCGGAAGTGGCGGTGGGTCCGGGTAGGTTTGGGTACCTGTACCGGACCTGTACCGGACTCCAGGAGGGTGAGACGTGGCTGATCTGTCGCAGCTCGTGAAGGCGTACGACGTGCGTGGTGTGGTCCCCGACCAGTGGGACGAGGCGCTCGCCGAGCTCTTCGGCGCTGCCTTCGCCGAGGTGACGGAGGCCGACGCGATCGTCGTCGGGCACGATATGCGGCCCTCGTCGCCGGGCCTGGCCCGGGCGTTCGCGCGCGGCGCCGCCGCCCGCGGTGCCGACGTCACCGAGATCGGGCTCTGCTCGACCGACCAGCTGTACTTCGCCAGCGGCCATCTCGGCCTGCCCGGCGCCATGTTCACGGCCAGCCACAACCCGGCGCGGTACAACGGCATCAAGATGTGCCGCGCCGGCGCCGCCCCCGTCGGCCAGGACACCGGCCTCGCCGAGATCCGCGCCCTGGTGGAGGACTGGTCGGAGAACGGCGCGCCCGAGCCCGTCGCCGCCCCCGGCTCCCTGTCGCAGCGCGACACCCTCGCCGATTACGCCGCCCACCTGCGCTCCCTGGTCGACCTCGGCGGCATCCGCCGGCTGAAGACCGTCGTGGACGCGGGCAACGGCATGGGCGGCCACACGGTCCCCACCGTCCTGGAGGGCCTGCCGATCGACCTGATCGCCCTCTACTTCGAGCTCGACGGGACCTTCCCCAACCACGAGGCCAACCCGCTCGACCCCAAGAACCTGGTGGACCTCCAGGCCAAGGTGCGCGAGACCGGCGCCGACATCGGCCTCGCCTTCGACGGCGACGCCGACCGCTGCTTCGTCGTCGACGAGAACGGCGACCCCGTCTCCCCGTCCGCGATCACCGCCCTGGTCGCCGCCCGCGAGCTCGGCAAGCACCCCGGCGGCACGGTCATCCACAACCTGATCACCTCCTGGTCGGTGCCCGAGGTCGTCAAGGAGAACGGCGGCAAGCCCGTCCGCACCCGGGTCGGGCACTCGTTCATCAAGCAGGAGATGGCCCGCACGGGCGCCATCTTCGGCGGCGAGCACTCCGCCCACTACTACTTCCGCGACTTCTGGAACGCCGACACCGGCATGCTCGCCGCGCTGCACGTCCTCGCCGCCCTCGGCGGCCAGGACAAGCCGCTCTCCGAGCTGGTCCGCGAGTACGACCGCTACGCCGCCTCCGGCGAGATCAACAGCACCGTCGCCGACCAGCCGGGCCGCGCCGCGGCCGTCCGGGCCGCCTACGCGGACCGGGACGACGTCGAGCTCGACGAGCTGGACGGGCTCACCGTCACCGCCGCCGACTGGTGGTTCAACCTCCGCGCCTCCAACACCGAGCCGCTGCTGCGGCTCAACGTCGAGGCCCGCGACGCGGAGACCGTCGCCCGCGTCCGCGACGAGGTGCTGGCCATCGTCCGCGCCTGAGCCGCGCCCCCGGTCCGGTCCGGCCGGTCGCCTGTGCCGAGCCCGGCCCGGACCGGCCCGCCGGACGTCACCACGCGTGACGTCCGGCGGTACCCTGACCGCACAGAGACGCACACCCGACGCACACCTCCCGAAGGGAACCCCCATGCCGCTCGAAGCCGGCCTCCTGGAGATCCTCGCCTGCCCGGCGTGCCACGCGCCCCTGCGGCAGGAAGCGGACGGCTCCGGCGAGACCGCCGAGCTGGTGTGCGAGAGCGAGAGCTGCGCCCTGGCGTACCCCGTCCGCGACGGCATCCCCGTCCTCCTGGTGGACGAGGCCCGGCGCCCCCACTGAGCCGCGCCGCCCGGCCGGCACCCCGCACACCACGGCGATCGGAGCTGATCAACGGTGTTCGACGAGTCTCTCCTCGATGACCCCGACGCCCTCGCCCGCGCCGACGTCCACGGCCTGCTGCGCGGCGCCGCCGAGTCCGGCGCCCGGGTCCGGACGGCAGCCCGCAACGCCGCCGAGGCGGGCGTCGGAAGCCTGCGCCCCGACGGCCGCCCGCGCGCCGTCCTGGTCGCCGGGCCGGGACCGGCCGCCGGCTCCACGGCCGATCTGCTGGCCGCGCTCGCCGGCGGCGGCTGCCCCGTCGCCCACCTCCGCCCCACCGGCGTCGCCCCCGCGCCCGGCGCCCTGCGCTGGACGCTCCCCGGCTGGACCGGCCCGGTCGACCTGATCCTCGTCGTCAGCCCCGACGGCACCGAGCCCGGCCTCGCCCTGCTGCTGGAGCAGGCGTACCGGCGCGGCTGCTCCGTCGTCTGCGTCACCCCGGCCGGCACCCCGCTCGCCGACGCCACCGCCCAGGTCCGCGGTCTGGCCATCCCGCTGACCAGCACCCCGTACGAGACGACGATGGCCGGCGACGACGCCCCCGAGCGGCCGGAGAACGGCGAGAACGTCCTGCCGACCGGGCCCGGCACGCTCTGGTCCCTGCTCACCCCGCTGCTCTCGCTCGGCGACCGCATCGGCCTGTTCGAGGCCCCGCAGTCGGCTCTCGACGCGCTCGCCGACCGGCTCGACCGGCTCGCCGAACGCTGCGGCCCGGCCACCGCCACCTACGGCAACCCGGCCAAGACGCTCGCCGCCGAACTGGCCGACACCCTCCCGCTCGTCTGGACCGAGGGCGAGCTCGCGGCCGCCGCCGGCCGCCGCTTCGCGACCGTCCTCGCCGCGCTGGCCGGCCGTCCGGCGCTCGCCGCCGAACTGCCCGAGGCGCTCACCGCGCACAGCGCCCTGCTCTCCGGCTCCCTCGCCGCCGGGGCCGATCCCGACGACTTCTTCCGCGACCGCGTCGACGAACCGGAGGCCCTGCACGCCCGGGTCGTCCTGCTGCGCGAGCGCGCCCCCGACATCACCTCGGCCGTCCCCGGCGCCCGCGACCTGGCCTTGCACCGGGACACCCCGGTCAGCGAGCTGGAGGCCGCCGAGGACGCGAGCCCCCTGGAGACCGCCGCGGAGCTGCTGGCCGTCACCGACTTCGCCGCCGTCTACCTGGCCCTGGCCGGTACCCCCTAAGCCCGTCGGCGAGCCGGCCGGCGACCGCGCCGGGCGCCCCCGCCCGTACGCACCGCCCGGTCCCCAGACGCCGCGCCGGCCCCGTCCACACCGGGCCGGCCCCCTCCCCACCGCGCCGGACCCGTCCGCACAAGTCAGGAACCGCCCCATGGACCGCCTCGCCAACACCGTGCGCCCCTACGCCTGGGGCTCCACCACCGCGATCCCCGGCCTCCTCGGCACCCCGGTGACCGGTGAGCCCCAGGCCGAGCTCTGGATGGGCGCCCACCCCGGCGCGCCCTCCCGCGTCGACCGGGGCGACGGGCCCCGGCCGCTCACCGAGGTCATCGCCGCCGACCCCGAGCGCGAGCTCGGCGCCCCGGCCGTCCGCGCTTTCGGCCCCCGGCTCCCGTTCCTGCTCAAGCTGCTGGCCGCCGCCGCCCCGCTCTCCCTCCAGGTGCACCCCGACCGCGCGCGGGCGGAGGCCGGCTTCGCCGCCGAGGAGGCCCGCGGCATCCCCCTCGACGCGCCGCACCGTACGTACAAGGACCCGCACCACAAGCCCGAACTCCTCTGCGCCCTCACGCCGTTCGACGGCCTGTGCGGCTTCCGCGACCCGGTGCGGACGGCGGACCTGTTCGAGGCCCTGGGCGTCGACGCGCTCAAACCGTACGTCGACCTGCTGCGCGCCCAGCCCGCGTCCGACGCGCTCCGCGAGGTCCTGACCGCCGTCCTGACCGCCGACCGCACGGCGATGGCGGAGACCGTCGCCCAGGCCGCCGCCGCGGCGGGCCGGCTCGCCGGCGAGGACGGCCCGTACCGGGACGACTGCGCCGCCTACGCCTCCGTCGCCCGGCACTACCCCGGCGACCCCGGCGTCCTCGCGGCGATGCTCCTGAACCACGTCCGCCTCCAGCCCGGCGAGGCCCTGCACCTCGGCGCCGGCGTACCGCACGCCTACCTGGACGGACTCGGCGTCGAAATCATGGCCGGCTCCGACAACGTGCTGCGGTGCGGGCTGACCCCCAAGCACGTCGACGTTCCCGAACTGCTGCGGGTCGTCCGCTTCGAGCCCACCGTCCCCGCGGTGCTCCGGCCGGAGGCCGGGCCGGACGAGGAGGAGGTGTACGACGCGCCCGTCGACGAGTTCCGCCTCTCCCGGCGCGTACGGGCCACCGACGCGCCGCCCGCCCGCCTGGACGCGCCCGCCCCGCAGATCCTGCTGTGCACCGCCGGTACCGCTCGCCTCGTCGGCGACGAGGGCGAAGTGGAGCTGGCCCGGGGCGAGTCGGTGTTCGTCCCGGCGGGGGAGCGCGTGGAGCTGCGGGGGGAGTGCACGCTGTTCCGCGCCACCGTCGCGCTGTGAAGCCGGGGCGGCCGCGGCTGCTGACACAATGGCCCGCCGAAAGCGGCAAAGAATCAGCAAAGACCATCGCGGTGGATCCGCGGTGGGCCCGTGGCGGAAGGGACACCCCGAACGTATGAGTGCTCAAGGCGGAACGAAGGCCATCGTCGCCGCGCTGGGGGCCAACCTGGCCATCGCCGTGGCGAAGTTCGTCGCCTTCGCGTTCAGCGGCTCGTCGTCGATGCTCGCGGAAGGCGTCCACTCGGTCGCCGACTCCGGCAACCAGGCGCTGCTGCTGATCGGCGGGAAGAAGGCGAAGAAGGCGGCGAGCGAGGAACACCCCTTCGGCTACGGCCGCGAGCGGTACGTCTACGGGTTCCTCGTCGCCATCGTCCTCTTCACCATCGGCGGCGTCTTCGCCCTCTACGAGGGCTACGAGAAGATCAAGAACCCGCACGAGCTCGACAACTGGTACTGGCCGGTGGGCGTGCTCGTGTTCGCCGTCATCGCCGAGGGCTTCTCCTTCCGCACGGCGGTCGCCGAGTCGAACGAACTGCGCGGCCGCCAGTCCTGGAAACAGTTCGTCCGCACGGCCAAGGCCCCCGAACTGCCCGTCGTCCTGCTGGAGGACTTCGGCGCCCTCGTCGGTCTCGTCCTCGCGCTCTGCGGCGTCGGCCTCACCGTCGCCACCGGCGACGGCGTCTGGGACGGCATCGGCACCCTCTGCATCGGCGCCCTCCTCGTCCTCATCGCCCTCGTCCTGGCCGCCGAGACCAAGTCCCTGCTCCTCGGCGAGGCCGCCGGACCCGAGCAGGTCGCCCGCATCCGCGAGGCCGCCGTCGACGGCGCGACCGTGACGGGCGTCATCCACATGCGCACCCTCCACCTCGGCCCCGAGGAACTCCTCGTCGCCGCGAAGATCGCCGTACGCCACGACGACACCGCCGCCGACGTGGCCCGCGCCATCGACGCCGCCGAAACCCGCATCCGCGCCGCCGTCCCCATCGCCCGCGTCATCTACCTCGAACCCGACGTCTACAGCGAGACCGCGGCGGCGGCGGGCCCGGACCCGACGGCGACGCCGGGAGGGCCGGGGCACTGAACCGAGTGGTGCGCCAGGGCGCACCCCTCGGCCCGTCCGGCGTGTGAACGCCGCGCGCTGCGCAGGCGCGATGCCTGGGAGTGGGACCGGGGGCCGACCGCTTGGGCCGGCCGGCGGGCGGGCTCGCGGCGGAATCGGCCGGGTGCCGTGGCGCCCCTGCCGGCGGGCCCGGGATACTGGCGGTGGCGGGGGCGACGGCGCCCACCGCCAGGGCCACGGCGGCGCCGACCGCCGCCAGTGCCTTGCCGTACCGCCCGCCGTGTGCGCGTGCGGCCGGACCGGACGTACCGCCCGCGCCCGCCCGTACGTCCCTCCCGTGTCCGCCCGCGCCCCGACGCGTCGGCCCCGACCGGCCGCCGCCCGGAGGCTCACCGCAGCGACCCCAGGACCCGCAGGACCGCCGCGACGTCGGGCGCGTCCAGCAGATCCGTGCGAAACCCCGGATCCATCAGCTTCCGGGCCAGTACCGCCAGAATCCGCAGGTGCTCGTCGTCCGCCCCCTCCGGCACGGCGACGGCGAACAGCAACCGCGCGGGAACACCGTCCGCCGCGCCCCACTCGACACCCTCGGACGAACGCGCGAAGGCGACCACGGGAGCCGCGACGGCGTCGGTCCGGGCATGGGGGAACGCGACGCCCTCACCGGCCCCCGTGGAACCCTGCGCCTCCCGGGCCAGCAGGGCGGCCGTCAAGGCCTCGCCGTCCGGCACCGCGCCACTCGCGGCGAGCAGTTTCGCCAGCTCCCGGACGGCCTCCTCCTTGCGGCGCGCGACGAGCCGGAGGCGGACGCTCCGCGCGGACAGCCGCCCGCCCAGCGCTTCCCCCGCGGCGACCCTGGCCGAAGCAGCCGAAGCAGAAGCGACGGAAGCAGCAGAAGCGACGGAAGCGGCGGGCGTCCCGCCACCCACCGCCATCAGACTCACCGTCGCCAGCGCCGTGACGACCGCCCCCATCGCGACGGCGACGAAGAACATGGGCACCCCGCCCACCGCCCCCAGCACCGCGACGACCGGCCCGCCGTGCGGCACCGCGTCGGTGACCGCCGCGATCCCCGCGATGGCGCCGGCCACCGCGCCGCCCAGCATGTTCGCCGGGATCACCCGCGCGGGCCGCGCGGCGGCGAACGGGATCGCCCCCTCGGTGATCCCGAAGAAGCCCATGACCAGCGCCGCCAGCCCCGCCTCGCGCTCCTGCGCACGGAACAGGGCCCGCCGCAACAGCGTCGCCAGCCCCTGCCCCAAGGGCGGTACGGGGATGGCGGCGGCGCACACCCCCATCACCTCCGGGCTGTGGGAGATCAGCCCGGCCCCGAAGAGGAAGGCCGTCTTGTTGACCGGCCCGCCCATGTCAAACGTGATCATCAGCCCCAGCAGTACCCCCAGCACCGCCGCTCCCGCGCCGCTCAGCCCGGCGAGCCCCTCGGTGAGGTGGTCGAAGACCCATGAGATCGGCCGGCCGAGCGCGTAGACGAAGAACAGGCCGAGGACGGACGTGGCCAGCACCGGGATGACGATGATCGGCATCACCGGCCGGACGAAACGCCGCACCGGCAGCCGCCGGATCGCGAGCACCAGCCACCCGGCCAGGAACCCGGTGACGATCGCGCCCAGGAACCCGGCACCCGAACGGGAGCCGTAGAGCGCGCCGTCGTTCGCCAGCCACCCGCCGGCCATGCCCGGCACCAGCGCCGCCCGGTCGGCGAGCGCGCAGGCGATGTATCCGGAGAGCACGGGCAGCATCAGCGCGAACCCGATCTCGCCGATCCGGTGCACGTGCTCCCAGAACGACCCGGCGGGGACCACCAGCCCGTGCGGCCCGGCCCGCCCGCCCAGCGCGAGCGAGACGGCGATCAACAGCCCCCCGGTGACGACGAACGGGATCATGTGGGAGACGCCGTTCATCAGCGCCCGGTACCCGACGGTCCCGGCCGCGCGGCCGAAGAACGGAGCCCCCGGAGGGCCGCCGCCCCGCCTGGGCTCCCGCGCCCCGCCGGCCGGACGGTGGACGGGCGCCTTCTCCACCCGCCGGATCAGCAACTCCGGATGACGGATCCCCTCGGCCACCCCGGTGACGAGCACCCGCTTCCCCTCGAACCGGCCCAGGTCGACGTTCTTGTCGGCCGCGACGATCACTCCGTCGGCCGCCGTGATCTCGTCGGTGGTCAGCACGTTCTCGGCGCCGATGGAGCCCTGCGTCTCCACGCGGAGGCGGTGTCCGAGCGCCTCGGCGGCCTGGACCAGCTTCTCGGCCGCCATATAGGTGTGGGCGATGCCCGTAGGGCAGGCGGTCACGGCGACCAGCCGGAGCGCCCGGGCCCCGCTTCCCCCTTCTCCGCCTCCTCCGCTGCCTCCATCGCCTCCGTCTCCTGCGTCGGCTTCGCCCGCACCGGACGGCTCACCGCCGCCACGGCACCCCGTCGCCCCCGCGAAGGGATCGGCCGGACCGGTCACGGGGCCTCCTTCCCAGCAGCTTCCCGGCAGTTCCCGGCCGCGCGCGTTCCCGGCGGTACCCGCGCGCTCGCCTCCCGCGCCCGATCGCGTACCGCAGCCGTCGCATCGCATCCTTCACAGGCGGGCGGCGGATTCCGGGGAGGCGAGGCGCGTTCGGCGCGCTCGGCGGAGTCCCGGCGGGCTACGGAACCTCCCACGACGTCGCATGACGCCCGGCGACCCGCCCCCGGTCCCCTGGCGGCGGCCACGGATCCCAAGGAGGGGCTGGGGATCAGGGGGCCGTCCGGTGTAGATTCGGACGCGGTGCCAGACGTCGCTGCTGATGGCGGTCGGGCGGTTCGCACGACGGGCCGGCCGAGGGAGAGAGGACCTCCGACGGACTGCGCTGCGGCCAGGTGTGACGTGCGGGTGTCGAAGGGGACCGACACGCACGACGATCTGTCCGTCGCACGGCCGTACCCGAACCCTCGCTCGCCCTTCAGGAGGAGCAGCCCGTATGACCACCACCTCCACCGGCCAGGACTTCAAGGTCGCGGACCTTTCCCTGGCGGCATTCGGCCGTAAGGAGATCACCCTCGCCGAGCACGAGATGCCCGGTCTGATGGCGATCCGCAAGGAGTACGCGGAGGCGCAGCCGCTGGCGGGCGCCCGTATCACCGGCTCGCTGCACATGACCGTGCAGACGGCGGTGCTGATCGAGACCCTGGTGGCGCTGGGCGCGCGGGTGCGCTGGGCGTCCTGCAACATCTTCTCCACCCAGGACCACGCCGCCGCGGCCATCGCGGTGGGTCCGAACGGTACGCCGGACAACCCCCAGGGCGTGCCCGTCTTCGCCTGGAAGGGCGAGACGCTGGAGGAGTACTGGTGGTGCACGGAGCAGGCCCTGACCTGGCCGGACGCTCCCACCGGCGGTCCGAACATGATCCTCGACGACGGTGGTGACGCCACCCTGCTCGTCCACAAGGGCGTCGAGTTCGAGAAGGCCGGCGCGGCCCCGGACCCGTCGACGGCGGACAGCGAGGAGTACGCCCAGATCCTCACGCTGCTGAACCGCACGCTGGCGGAGAACCCCCAGAAGTGGACCCAGCTGGCGTCGGAGATCCGCGGTGTCACCGAGGAGACCACCACCGGCGTCCACCGCCTCTACGAGATGCAGGCGGCGGGCACGCTGCTCTTCCCGGCGATCAACGTGAACGACGCCGTGACCAAGTCGAAGTTCGACAACAAGTACGGCTGCCGCCACTCGCTCGTCGACGGCATCAACCGCGCCACCGACGTCCTCATCGGCGGAAAGGTCGCGGTCGTCTGCGGCTACGGCGACGTCGGCAAGGGCTGCGCGGAGTCGCTGCGCGGCCAGGGCGCCCGGGTGATCGTCACCGAGATCGACCCGATCTGCGCGCTCCAGGCCGCGATGGACGGCTACCAGGTCACCACGCTGGACGACGTCGTGGAGACCGCCGACATCTTCATCACCACGACCGGCAACAAGGACATCATCATGGCCTCGGACATGGCCAAGATGAAGCACCAGGCCATCGTCGGGAACATCGGCCACTTCGACAACGAGATCGACATGGCCGGTCTCGCGAAGATCCCCGGCATCGTCAAGGACGAGGTCAAGCCGCAGGTCCACACCTGGACCTTCCCCGACGGCAAGGTCATCATCGTGCTGTCCGAGGGCCGCCTGCTGAACCTGGGCAACGCGACCGGCCACCCGTCGTTCGTGATGTCGAACTCGTTCGCCGACCAGACCCTGGCGCAGATCGAGCTCTTCACCAAGCCGGAGTCGTACCCGACGGACGTCTACGTGCTGCCCAAGCACCTGGACGAGAAGGTGGCCCGGCTCCACCTCGACGCGCTCGGCGTGAAGCTGACGACGCTCCGCCCGGAGCAGGCGGCGTACATCGGCGTCAAGGTCGAGGGCCCGTACAAGCCCGACCACTACCGTTACTGACGGCTCCCCCGGGGTCGGCGGTCCTGTCGACCGCCTCCGCGCCGGGAGCAGCCCCAGCAGCGTCAGCAGCCGGCACACCAGCCGGCCGGCCAGGCCCCTGCCCTCGCGGCGGGGGCCTGGCCCGTTCGTGTCAAGGACCCCTCCATGCCCCGCGGCCGCTACTCGCTCCACGATCCGCACGACCACACCCCCCTCGGTGACGAACGCTTCCAGTGCGCGACCGGGCCCTCCGGCTGGCGCTACGTCTCCACGACCACCTACGCGTCCGGCGCCCCGGCCGGCTCGGCCGACCTGGCCATCGACGCGCTGGGCCGACCCATCCGCCTTCAGCTCCGCTCCGCCGACTGGCAGGTGCGGGCGGCGGCGCTGGACGGGGTCACCTGGGTCCGCACCGACCCCTCCGGCGAGCACGCGACGGAAGGCAACGTCCGGGCCCACGCCTTCACCGGCGCTTCCCCCGCCTTTTACGTGGCCCTCGCCCGCCTGCTCCGCCTGACCCCCGGCGGCCCGTCGACCCGCGTCCGCCTGGTCTGCTTCACGGCCCCCGTACTCGCCCCCCTCACCGTCGACCAGTCGTGGTCCCTGGTCGACAGGACACCACACACCACTGACAACGGGATCCTGGAAGTGGACGAGTACCAGGTCAGCGCCCTCGACACGGGAGAGCGGCACACGGTCCATCTGGCCGGAGACGTCGTCCTGTCCGCCCCGGGCATCGAGCTGGAGGAGCTGGAGAGCCCGCCGTCGGTGTTCGACTGACGTCTGGGGGCTGGTAGGGTTTCCTTCTGCCCCACAAACCTGTTGACACGGGTGGGTGGGGGAGGTAGATTCGAACGGTTGGGACGGCTGGACTGGCTCGTCACCAACGGTTAGTATCTACATCGCTTCGAGAGTCGTGAGCGCCGCTCACTTGATCGCGAAGCTCTTCGACTCCCTCAGAAGGAAGCGAAAAGCCGAGTAAATCGGCCCGCTGAAAATCTGATAAAGTCGGAATCGCCGGAAAGCGAAAGCGAGAAGGCGAAACCCCGCTCCAACAGGGGGCCGGAAACGGAATCCGAACCGGAAACGGAACGGAAAACGGATCTGGTAAGGTTGGAAACACCGAAGGGAAGCGCCCGGAGGAAAGCCCGAGAGAG
>NZ_JBPQTX010000132.1:0-18167 GCF_051386555.1 Streptomyces sp. URMC 126 | reverse complement strand
GGCCCGGACGACGGGCGGGGGGACAAGGGCGCAGGGAGACGACCGGCGAGGGGACGGGTCCGGCCGACGAACGGGGAGAACGGAAACGGACGGATACCGGGCGGGCGCACGGCCATATCAGCCGTATCGGCCATATCAGCCGTACCACCAGAGGACGGGAAGCCGTTCCGGAGTGCGCTTGATCCAGCCGGACCGCAGTCGATCTCTTCCACGGGGATGGCCAGGCGCAGACCCGGCATACGATCCAGGACGGCGGACAGCGCGATGCTCACGTGGGTCCGCGCGCGGTGGGTGGCCGAGCAGTAGTGCCGTCCCGCACCGAACGTCACATGCGCCTTCGCCGACTTGCGCGTCAGTCCGGCCGCCGCGGCCGGGGAAGGCGGCGGGATCGTAGTTGGCGCCCTCGACGAGAACCAGGACGAGATCGCCCTTGGCGATGGCCTGCCCTCCCAGCTCCGTGTCCCGGGTGGCGATGCGCGGCATCCCGTCCCCGATGGCCAGGCTGCAGCGCAGCAGTTCCTCCACCGCCTGCTCCATGACCTCGGGGTTGAGCATGAGCATTAGCAGCGCCGGCACCGGGAAGGCGGCGGTACTCAGCCCGCCCGGCGACGAAGAGGTCGTCGAGCGTGTCCGTGCCGCCCCGCTCGGCCCGCAGGCGCGCCAGTGCGCCCGGCAGCCCGGGCCGGTCGACGGCGGCGGGGGCGAGCAGGCTCGCGGGGGTGCGTGCAAGGCACTTGCCGAGGTTGACGCGCGCGCCTTCGAACGGCCGCGGCACGGCCATGATGCCGATGGCGAACCCGTCCATCAGCAGGCGCCCGTGGTCTGCGGAGAGCCCCAGGACGGTGGACATCACCGTCGCGGTGTAGGGCTCTGGGTGAAGCGGGCCCGGAGGTCGACCGGTGGGCCCTTCGCGGTCAGTACGTCGAGGAGTGCGTCGGCCGGCCGGCGGAAGCCGCCGGCCCTTCCTTCACCGCGTGCGGCGAGATCGCCTGCACGACGGTTTCCCGCAGCCCCACGCCCACCATGTCCTTGACGCTGCTGCGGTTCGACGCCGGGAACAGCGGCGCGTATTGCAGGCGCGCGCCCGGCTCGGCGAGGGCCGACATGCTGAAGGCGGCGTCCCGCAGCACCCTGATGACCAGTTCGTGGGGTGGACCAGCCACGCCGGAGCTCCGGTGAGCGTACGGACACGGTCGACCGGGACAGTGCTGACACAGCCACGCGCACGCCTAGGGGGCGACGCCACCACGCCGGGCCGGCGGCCATTCCACATCCAGCGCCCAGGCGGCACCCTCCCCCGGGTCCCACTCATGACGGTCCTTCGCGTGCGCAAGGGAAGGAAGAGGGGTGCGAAGAGCGACGGTGCACGCCACGGTTTCCGGCCCCGACCTCCGAGGAGATCAAAGTCCCGTCCGGTGGGCCCACTTCGACGCCTGCCGCCGTCGGCCCGATCCACTGCGTGTCGGCGCGCCGACGCCGCCAGTGTCCGCGGGGCGCCACTTGTCACCGCTGTCCGGCGGCGGCCAACCGACTTTTCATGACGCCGGGGATGGGGTGACGCCGCCGTCCGACGCCGATGCCCGTGGGGCGGCGCCCCAGCCGCTCCGGTCGTCACCCACAGGAACACACTCCTCTCCGGGGAGACTTGATCGGATTCACCGGGCGAGGGGCCCGCCCCCGACACGTCTCCCGGAAAGGCCGTCATGCCCCCGCTCCCCGCTCCCCCGACACAGCAGCACTTCGCCCGTACACCGCAGGGCAAAGGCGTCGACGTCCACCGCCCGGAGCGGCCGGATGACCGGCTGCCGGTAGTCCTGTGTGGCACGACACGAGCGCCGACGACCGGGCCGTGCCGGCCCCGTCGGCGCGGGAGGTCGCCGCGCGCGGTGTGGTGGTGGCCGTACCGGACTGGCGGGCGGACGCGGCTGACACGGGACGGGCCGCGCTGCTCGGTTCGCTGGCGTGGTGCCGGGCCAACGCGGTGGCTTACGGCGGCGATCCGGACCAGATCGTACTGGCTGGCTGGTCCGCCGGGGCCTCGGCGGCCCTCGCCGTCACACTCCGCCCCGACGTGGTCGACGGCCGGCGGCCGGCGTGGGATCGCGTCGCGCTACGGCCTGTCGGCGCGGACGACCGGGACACCGCCGCTGACGGATCCGGCCGGACCGGCCGACGGACGGCCGGTGACCCCGGTGCCCGTCCGGCTGATGCAACGAGACCGAGGACACACTGACGGGCCCGGAGCACTCCCGCACGGCACTGGCCGCGCTCACCGGCCTCGGCCGGCCGGCCCGCCTGGACGAGCCGGCGGCGGATCACGCCGACGTGATCATGGCCGAGTTCAACCCGACGACCGGCCGCTGCCACCCGTCGGAGAACGAACGGGCGCGCGCCCAAGGCCTGCCCGCCGTCCGGGCGCTGGCGGGAAGCGGCGGGCGTACCGCCGACAGCCCGACGAGCACCCGGAGGGGTGGACGGGGCCCGGACCACCAGGCCGCGTCAGCCGGCGACGCGGTCCCCGCGCAGCAGCCCCGCCCCCTCCGGCACCGCCGCAGGATCGGCGCCCAGGTCGACCACGGCGTTCCGCTCGTCGACGAACACCACCCGGGGCTCGAAGACCTTGGCCTCCGCGTCGTCCATCACCCCGTAGGCGATGAGGATCACCAGATCCCCGGGACTGACGAGCCGGGCCGCCGCCCCGTTGATCCCGATCACACCCGACCCGCGCGGCCCCTCGATCACATAGGTGGAGAGCCGTGCCCCGTTGTCGATGTCGACGATGTCCACCTTCTCTCCAGGGAGCAGGTCGGCGGCATCCATCAGGTCGGCGTCCACGGTCACGGATCCCACATAGTGCAGGTCGGCCTGGGTGACGGTGGCACGGTGGATCTTGGACTTCATCATGGTGCGGTACATGGAGGAACTCCCGTGAGTAGGCTCCCTGCCTGCGTTTTTGCAGGTCAAGGGCTATCCCTTGAGTCTACAACCAGTCGCGCGTTCGGGCGGCGTGTGGCAGGTTTCACAGGACTCACGCTGACCACTTGCCGACTTTCCCGACAGGCCACCAGGAGCCGAGACTCCGCCCCAGCCCCGACCCTCCTCACGGAATCCGCCTCACCGAACCGCTCCTTACGGATACGTCCGAGGCTGCGAGGATGCTCAACATGTCACCGAGCTGGAGGGACAAGGAGGCATCTGAGCTCGGCCTGAGGGGCTACAAACTCGGGCAAGGAAGAAACGCCAAGGTCCTTTACAAAAAGCCCGACGTCCTTAGGTGACTGGAGCAACAAAAGGCCTGCTAAAAGCAGCGAAAGTCAACCGAGCCCAGGCCTCGACAGGCCACGTGAGAGAGCAACCAGGCCAGGCGAGGCCCCTCAGGGCAGATCGACGATGCGTCTTTGGAACTCAGCCGTGGTCCCCGGATCATGCCGGCGGGCAGGACGAAGGCTAGGTGCTGTCGAGTCGCGGACCGCGGTGTGATCCCGGTGTCAAGCCCCTGTACCGCTCATAACGGGATGCTGTCCGCCCGTCGGCTACCGACGGTTCAAGCACCCTGTCAGAGCAGCGGCAGCGCAGTGGGATGGACGGGCGGGAAGTTCCCGGCGGGGCAGTGACGGTTAGGCGAACGCATCGTTCTCGTCCGGTGTTGCCGGTGTGGTGGAAGCGGTCCGGACGTCGATGAGGTTCACCCGTTCGTGGTGGCCGTCCCGGAACCACGAGCCCGGCGCGATACGAGGGTGGGACGGTGAGCGCCCGCGACTTCGGAGGTCCGAGATGTGCGCCCACTCCCGTACCGGCCGCGAGATCGCGGAACTTACCGTGCGGGTCCCCCGGGCGTGCAATCCCAGGGAGACCCTGACCTCTGCCTACGTCCCGCAGGGCGCGGCAGGCGGACCGTCGCGGGAGGGCTTTGGTGGCCGGCATGCCCCGGCCGCATCTCCCCGTCAGCCGCGGCCGAGTCCGGTGACGGACGCAAAGGGCATGGTGAACTCACTGCGCGGTCGGCGCTCTTGTGCGTCTGCGGCACGGTCGACTCGGCCCTGCGGTAACCGGCCGTTCTTCCGCGCGGGACGGCGGGCGGCCACGCGATGTGCGCCGCCGGTGCGCTTCCTGCCCGCCGACATCACCGGCCTGAACACCTCCCGGAATGACTCGCTCTTCGGCGACGCCTCGTTCGACAAGGTCTTCTGCCTCGAAGCGGCCTTCCACCTCGGCCCGGACGGGCGGCGCGCCTTCCTGGAGGGGGCCTACCGCCTCCTGGCGCCGGGGGGCCGTCTGGTGCTGGTCGATTTCGTGTGGCGCTCGGACGCGCCGGAGGACATCCGGCACGCCGATCCGGGGAGGATCGTACGCGACACCTGGCGGTTCGAGGAGTTCGAACCCCTCCGCCGCTACCTGCGCCACGCCGCCGACATCGGGTACCGCCCACACGCTGCGCACGACTGGAGCCGCCCCGTCATCGACCGTTTCATGCACCTGTCGACCTTTTACGCCCACCTCGCCGCCACCCGACCGGGCAGGCGACTGCTGTGCAGCCGCTGGCCCGGGCTGACGCGGCTTTCCTCCGAAGACTGGTTGCGGTTCGAAGCCGTCACCCTGGCCCACAACCCCGTCCGCCGGGCCAGCGGCTACGCCGCACTGGTCTTGGACAGGCCCGCCATCCGCAACACAGAAAGCGCGGCATGGAGCCCTCGTTTGGAGACGAAACTGTGAAGGCGGGGCCCAGCCCGGAAGTCGTCCCCCGCGCGACGAGGAAGTAGCGCCTCAGACAACCGTGATCAATCTCAGCGCCCACCACGGCTCCATTGATCCCCGAGGCCGATGTAGGCCGCTCGGAGGCGTCGGCGGGCGAGTCGGCGGAACGCGCCGGGTTCGCGGCGGCAGGTCCCGTACCCTGCTGCGTCATGGCAGCAGCGCAGGAGAAGACCGCCGTTGTGACGGGCGGGGGTTCGGGCATCGGCCGGGCCGTGGCGCTCGCCCTCGCGGCGGCCGGCTGGTCGGTGGCCGTGGCGGGACGCCACCACGAGACGCTGGAGGAGACGGCGCGGGCGGCCGAGGGCGGCGCGGACGTGATGTGCGTACGAACGGACGTGGCGGCCCCCGAGGAGGTGGCGGCCCTCTTCGCCGCGGTCCGGGGCCGTTACGGGCGCGTCGACCTGCTGTTCAACAACGCGGGCGTCTTCGGCCCGGTGGACGTCGCGCTGGAGGACCTCTCGTACGAGGCGTGGCGCGCGGTCGTGGACGTCAACCTGACGGGGTCCTTCCTGTGCGCGCAGGCGGCGTTCCGGCAGATGAGGGAACAGGACCCACAGGGCGGCCGGATCATCAACAACGGCTCCCTCTCGGCCATGGCGCCCCGGCCGAACTCGATCGCCTACACCGCCACCAAACACGCGGTGACGGGCCTGACCAAGTCGCTTTCGCTGGACGGGCGCCCGTACCGGATCGCCTGCGGGCAGATCGACATCGGCAACGCGGCCACCGAGATGACCGAGGGGATGCGGGCGGGGGTCCTCCAGGCCGACGGGCACCTCGCGGTCGAGCCGGTGATGGATGTGGCGGACGTGGCCCGGACGGTGCTGCACATGGCGGAGCTGCCGTTGGAGGCGAACGTGCAGTTCGCGACGGTCATGGCGACGAACATGCCGTTCATCGGACGCGGTTAGGGCCTGCTCACCCGCACACCCTGACGGCCCGGATCACACGCGTGGTGACCGGCTTCACCAGTGGAACGACGGGCCGCCGGGGTCTGCTGCACCCGCCAGAGACTTCCCGACGCCAAAACTCCCATGGTTCGGAAGAACGGATCGAGGTGCGGGTACTTCTCGCTCAGCTTGAGGATCAGAGCGTGAGGGCCGGCGTCAGCGTCGGCGACGAGTTCTGCCAGTCGGTCGACTGCCGCCTGCAATGTCATGCCATGGCTCCCCACGAGAGCCACCAGCGCGTTGAAACCTTCTCCTGCCTGAACGGTTTCCCTCCTGTAGGAGAAGAGATCGTTCGAACTCCTTGGTGAGGTCCACTCCCATGACGTACTCCATGACGACCATGTACGGGAGGAGAGCCACGCTGTGGTGGCGAATGTCCAGGTACTTGTCCAGGGTGGGGAAGATTTCCCTGCCCCGCATGCGCCTGCGCTCTTCCATCACAGCGCCGGACCGAGCGCGTTGACCAGCAGCACCGCACCCGTTCGGCATCCGCTGTTTCTCCGAGTCTGTATGAACCACTGGATTGGATCTACAGGGTGTGCCTAGCCTGGCGGTGCGTCCGGGGTCGTCGGGCCGCTGCTTCAGCGGTGCTGTCTGAGGGACGGGGCACCGGACCGAGGTGGCCGCCGCGCCCTCTGCCGAGAGTGGGGATGTTTTGCACAAGTTCGCCCTCTACTATCCGCTGATGTCGCCTCCGGCGTGGTGGCTCAAGACAGCAGTTCTGTACTGGCCCAAGGTGGCTCGCATCCGCCCTCGTGGTTTCTCACCACAGGAGAACCACGTCGCGCGGGTCTTCGCGGAGGAGCTCGACTTTTTTGTCGATGTCGACCCGGAGGACAGTCTTCAGACTGTCGAGGAGTGGTTCAGGCAGGCTGCTCTCGATGACTTCAGGCGCGAGGCGCAGGGCATACGAGACCTCTTGTGGGAATTGGAACTCAGCACCGATTACCTGGATCGGGCATTCGCGCGGTTGGAGTCGGAGCACACCACTCCACGGCAAGGATTAAGCACTTCCCGGCTCGAGCCCACCGAAACCGAGATATTGCGCTCGCTGACAACGATCCGCAACAACGACTACCCGAGGGCGTTTCGCGGCGACCTGACGCGCATGGATCGAAGGGAGCGGTTCGCCTGGGTCTACATGTGCGCTTTGGCGACGGAGGTGGCGCGGCGCAACCATCTCGCTCCCGCGACCGCCTATGAGGACATGTTCGCTCTCGGCGGGAACTGGGCGCCGGCAGCGCTTGCCGTTGCCGTCCGGGAGGGCCACCCCTCTCCAGTACTTCCCAGGGATCGGGGCGTCGATACGGTGGCCGATGCGCTTGGGCTGCTGTCCATCGAACATGTATCGCCACAGGACACCGATCCGAAAAAACTGGTGAAGGCCCGGCGCCGCTACGGGCAGGACTTCATCGCTTTCCGCAATGAAGTGGAGTTAGCTGCCCAGGAATTGGCCGAGCAGCTCACGGATATCCGGGACCAGGCCGTGCTGGAGCAGTACCTGCGGTACGAGGTAGCAGCCCGCTTCACGGGCCCGGCAGAGCAGCTCGGCAAGGCACTTCGCGGGTTGGGGATTCAAACCACTGCCGATACTCTCACCATGAAGTTCGAGGTCCCGGCCTTGCTCGGCGTGGGCGGCGGAATTTTGGCCCACCAGCCGATCATCGCCGGGGGAAGCGCCGTAGCCGCTGCGCTGGTGGGCATTTACGGCGCTGCGCGCACCCGCCGTCAGGAGGTTCTGCAGCCCTCGGCGGCGACATATCTGTACCACCTCAAGGATGATTTCCCGCACAGCCGCAGCACGGTGGAGAGAGCGGCCCAAATGGCAAGCAAAATCAGCCATCGAGTCCGTGAACGCTACCGCAAACCGGGCCCGTAGCCCTGGAGAGGACCACGGACGGCGCCCGGGTCTCCTCATCAGCGGATCCAACGGACCTGGGCTGGCAATTATGAGTCCGGGATCGCGGCGACGAAGTGTCCGCCGCGGCGCCACTGCTGCACGGCTGTGCGTCGAGGCAGCACCCCAGCGCCTGTCGCAGTCGTAGGAGCCTGTCTTTAAACCTCTGTCCTCCACCTGGGGGGACGGGAACCGTTGCGCAGACGGGAGTTCAAAGACGGGCTCCAGTCGAAGTCGAGCGTGACGTGACCAGGTACAGCGATGAGTTCTCAGCAGACTGACAATCCTGTGCAACGCCCATCGTTGGTCTGTCATGAACGTTCAGCGCGCCCTTGCAGCATTGGGCTTCACCGCTGCCATCAGCCTCACGACGGCATCACCCGCTTCCGCCGGAGGCATCGGAGACGTCCTCTCACCAGCCTTTGGCACCAACTGCGCCAATCAGCACAATGGAATCCACTCGAACGGTGCGACCACACGAGGCACCGGAACAGCGTCCAACAATGTGCTCGGCCTGCCCCTGGGCGGCGCGCTGAACCAATGCGGCGGAGCTGACCTGCCGCTGCCGGTGGGCCAGGTGACGAGGGTGGACCAAGCGACGCAGCGGCTTGGATTTCACCCGCAATACGAAGTCGCAGATCACCCCTTTGAAGCCATTTCAGGGGACTCGGCGAACCCCACTCAGACGGTCTGGTTTACGTAGTGCATGGGTGATTGCGTTTTACGCGTCTCGCCAGGTGACGGTGGTTTCGCCGGTTGCTCGTTTCGCGAGGTTGGAGATCGCGGCGATGCGGATCATGCTTTCGGAGTGTTCGGGCTTGGTCTCGTAGCCGCGGGCGAGTCGGCGGTGCATCATGACCCACCCGAAACTGCGCTCGACCACCTGGCGTCGAGGAGCACGACCGGGCTCTGGGGACAGGTAGCGGATCGATCCCTCAAGATTGGCGAAGGACTTTCCCAGCAGTGAGATCACCGGGCTGGTGCGGATGCCGCGGTGAGTGGCGTGGGTGAGGATCGCGGTCAGGGTGACGCCGAAGTCGTGGCGGTCCCCATGTCGATGCAGGTGGAGGCCAGGCCCGCGCCGTCGTTGGCCGCGAGGTTGAGCAGGGCCAGCACCAGGGCCAGCCGGTACCGCTCTCCATACGGCCCACTACGCCCCAGTCGATCAGATGCGCGGGTTCGCCCGGGGCCCTGCACGTGCCCGGCGGCGTGCGGCACCCTCCCCGGCACCTGATGGGCGGTGACGACCCGGGGCGTCTCGCCCTCGGCGTTCTCTCGAAGACTCCTCGCGCGCGCCCTGCGCCGCCCCGCCGCGATGCGGCGTCATCGCAACCTGCCGGGCGGCAAGGTGGTGTAAGTCACAGATGCTTTGGACAGCCGGAGCCCGAGGGTGAGCTTGAGGGCCGGAAGCTCTCCGCAAAGGAGGCGGGCAGCGCGCCTCCGAGGCCGCGTGCTGGAGAAAGGGCTGCGCAGCGCCCAGGCCAACCAAGAGGGATTCGCTAAAGTGAATTCGCTATTTTTTGCATGTGCGCATGCAGGATCAATCGGATTTGAGAATTCCGATGCCCAAAAATTCACCCTAACGGGTGATCTATCGGCGTCCGACCGCACCCCCTGTGGGTTACTGGGTCATCTCGCGTCTCTCAATGTTTCAACCATTCGACCAAGTCCGATCACCCAGATCCCTTAGATGCCCACTTGGCCCAGGTGGGGCGATCGGGAAAGTGAACACATCGGTCCACTTCAGAAAAGCAGGTTGACTTAACGGATAGGGCGTGCTCTCGGTAATTGACCACCAGTCAGTTTTGCATGGCGCCATCGGACTTCAGCTCAGCGGTCCACAGAGCGAAGACTCAGTTAGAGTGACACCGTCGTTTGGCAGCATCTGCCGACTTGTCCCAGTGAGCAGGCCCCGGGGGTGCCACCCCGGGGCCGCCTCCATGACCAATCAACAGTCCCTGTGAGGAGAGTAAATGGTCATGCCCACAAGCCGAGAGCAGGACGAAGCGCCCTCGGATTTAGAAGAGTCAAGCACGCATCCGGCCCCGACGGAAGAAACACCCCTGAGGGGAGGTGAAATCAGTGTGCACCCCGGCCTCATCTGGCTGGTGTTCCTGACCCTGCTCTGCTTATGGGACGCGTCCATCGCGGAGGCCGTTCTGCAGACGTTCCAGAGCGGTGTGATGTCCCAGCGGGAGCCGGTCGTGCTGCTGCGCTGGCGCCGTAGGTGAACGAACGCGCGGTGGGCCGAGCGAACGGGCTGCCCACCGCGCGCCTGCCACCCCCTGGTGGCCTGAGCGGAACGGGTGGGGAAGGACGAAGCGATGACGGAACTGGCCGGGCCGCGCGTCTGCGGCTCCTGCGGCAAGGCTCTCACCCGGCCGGCCGGAGCCGGTCGGCCCAAGCAGTACTGCGACACCGCCTGTCGGGGTCGCGCCCAGCGTGACCGGGACCGTATACGGCGACAGGGCGTCCCTATCGAAGGTCTTCCCACTTCCGCCTCGGTGGCAACGACCCTACGCATGGTGCTCCGGCAGTTGGAGGCCGCCGAGCGCGATGCCGCTCCGCTGAGAACCCGGCTCGAACTGGCCTCGCGGCTCACCGAGGAAGCGCGGCACTACGCCGGCGCGGCTGTGGGCCACGCCCTCTCCGAGGGTGCGTCCTGGCAGGACGTCGCGGAAGCGGCGAACGTCACCGTGGCGACGGCACGAGCCCGCTGGAACGCCGGCCGACTCACTCGCCTCTTCTCCTCACCGGTACCTCCACCTCCCCACCCGCCTGACCCCCACACACCTGAAACCGCCACACCCTCTCCTCCGGGGAGCTCGGACTCCCCTTGGCCCTCCGTGGCCTTCACCAACCCCCGCGCCTTCGGAGCGGCGCTGACGCACCTGGCTCAGGAAACGGACGCCGACGTACGCGAAGTCGCCCAATGGGCGGACCTCCCGCCCGCGCGACTACTACGCATTCTCAACGGCGATACCGTGCCGCCCTGGCCCATCGCGTACATGCTCACCATGCTCTTCGGAGGAGACCCGCAGGAGACACGCATCGTGTGGGAGGGCGCACAAGGGATCAGCCGGCCCGCGAGGATCGCCGCGCCACAAGCCCGGGCCGAGCTGCACCGGGCACTGCGAGGGCTGCGTCTGGCGGCGCGCAACCCCTCACCACACGCTTTGAGCCGTTCCGCGGGAGTCGACGCCGTGGTGGTGGAAGACGTGTTCAGTGGCCGAGTCGTACCGGACTGGCCGACAACGGCTGCCCTGGTCTCCGCCATGGGAGCCGACGCCAACCTCGTGCGCGCAGTGTGGGAGTTGGCTGTGAACCTGCCAAGGGGCTGACCATCGGGCGGTGCCCGTCCCCGCAGCGGCGGAAGCCCGCACCGCCCGCCGTCGAACAGCACTCGTCTCCGCGGTATCTCCAAGGGAATCCCTTGGCAACCTGGCCCGAAAGCGAGGTCGGGGAGTTTCGCTCCGGGTGCCCCCGATATCTACTCTCGTCCCGGGCAGCCCCCCGATCGGGGACTGTCCGCCCGCCACAACCGCTCTCTACCATGGGCGGCTTCCCTGCCGTGGCCGGCCACAACCGAAGGGGGACGGGATGGTCCGCGGAGAGAAACACGAAGCTCTCGACATCGACGCCGGCACAGCCAGCGTCGCCCGCATGTACGATTTCTTATTAGGGGGAGTGGAAAACTACTGGTCAGACCGCCAAGCATGCGCGGCTCTACTGGATATCGCGCCCAGCGCGCGGGAAATCGCACACCACAACAGAGCGTTTCTCAGACGAGTGGTCAAAACGCTCGTAAGGGACTACGGGGTCGAGCAGTTCCTCGACCACGGCTCAGGACTTCCCACCCAGGACAACGTTCACCAGGTGGCCCAACGCCTCGACCCCGGCTGCCGCGTCGTTTACGTCGACAACGATCCCATCGTCCTCGCTCACGGCCGTACCACGCTTGACGAGAACGCCAACACGGCCATCGTTCACGCCGACATCCGGGACACCGATGACATCTTCGGCCATCCGGCCACGGAGAGACTCATCAAGCCCGGCCGGCGCACGGCCGCACTGTTCGTCTCCGTCCTCCATTGCCTGCCGGACACGGACGACGAGTACGACCCCGCGGCGGTCATCCGGCGTACGGCGGAACGGCTCGGAACCCTCGGGCCGGGCAACTTCATGGTCATCTGCCAACTCGTCAGCGATGACCCGGAGATCCGGCACAAGGTCACCGCACTCATGGACGAGAGCACCCGTGGAAATTGGGGACGGGTGCGCCGGCGCAGCGAAGTCCGAGCCTACTTCGACGGCTGCCGCACCCTGGAACCCGGCCTGGTGGACGTCATCGACTGGCGGCCGGACACCCCGCCGCCACCCGCCGAAGCCCGCCCGACGGAATGGGTCGAATGGGGCGGGGTCGCGCGGCTGTGACGGTAGCGGTGCGGCGCCCGCTCTTCAGGTGAATCTGGCGACCGCTGCGGAGAGCAGCCGTTGGCTGTGCTCTCTGTCCGCGGCCGCCAGGCTCAACCGGTTCAACACGTGCCGGTACTGGTCGACTTCCCGTGGTCTCGTCAGGTACTGCGCGCTGTTGAGGAGCTCCAGGTAGACCAGCTCCGGCGGCCCGCCGTCGTCGAAACGCAGGTGCGTCACCGGCGACAGGGGAACGGCGTCGGGTCCGCAGTCGAACGGCACCACACGGATGCTGATGTTCTCCCGTTGCCCGATGTCCAGCAAGTACTGGAATTGCTCACGCATCACCTCGCGGCTCCCCACGCGCCGCCACAGCACCGCTTCGTCCAGCAGTGCCACCACATGAGGCCGCCCGTTGCGGAAGGCCCTCTTCCTGCCTTGGCGCAGAGCTATCCGCCGCTCGACATCGCGCTCCGCGACACCGTGCAGGGCGGCACCGATCAGTACCCGGGTGTACGCCGGCGTCTGCAGAAGACCCGGAACGACGTGCGTCTCGTAGGTGTAGATCTTCGCGGCCTGACCCTCAAGGCTGATCAGCCGCCGCAGGAAATGCGGCGTGACATCGTTGTACTGTCGCCACCACTCCTCGTTCCGCGTCTGCTCCAGCAAGTTCTCGATCAGGCGGGCGCGGGACCGCGGCACACGGTAGAAGTGGATGAGGTCCTGGACGTCTCGGGCCTTGGGGGGGCTCTCTCCCCGCTCCAGCCGGCTCACCTTGGAAACCGAGCCGCGAATGACATGCGCCGCGTCTTTCAGCCCCAGGCCGCGCTCCTGCCTCAGCCTGCGCAGCTCGTCGCCCAACAGGCGGGCGGCCGCAGCCGACTTGAGACCATCTTCGAGACAGGCGACGGAAGCGCCTTCCTCTGCCCGGGACGCGGGAACGGCGGACATCCAGACCCCCATGAACGGCCGACATGTGTCGGCCTCCAGCATGAAGGGTGAGTGCCCGCCGTTCCACCTCTGGCCTACGCTTGAAGCGTCAGCCGATCAGGCCGTCGAACTCTCCCCCCTTGGCGCCCTGAAGAAACGCGGCCAGCTCCTGCCGGGTGTACACCAGCGCGGCGCCGCTCGGGTACCTGGAGTTTCGCACCGCCACGTCCCCTCCGGGCAGCTTGGCCAGCTCCACGCAGTTGCCCTCACCGACGCTCGCGCTGCTCTTGACCCACTGGACGCCGGTGATGTCGCTCGCCGGCATGCCGTTGCCGAATCCCATGAGTGGCCTCTCTTCCTGTCGGTGGCTGACCTCGCGGTCCCGCTCCGCAAGATCACCGATTCTCATGTGCAAGTGCGTGAGGAGTCGGGGATGAGAATGCTAGGGATGCGGAGACCTCGGCGAAGTCCCCCGAAAGTGTGTGATTAAGACACTTGTTATACGAAACGCCGTCAGCGACCGGGGCCCGGACGGCTTTCGGCCATGGCAGCCGCCCGCCACCTCTGACCACACGAAAGGCATGCTGTCCCCATGACGCACTCCCGCCTCCCGACCACCGAGGCCGCCGTCGCCGCCGTCCGTGATGTCGCGGAGGAGTTCGGCGTGCGGTTCTCCGTGGCGCACGACATCGGTGCGGATGTGACGTCGCGCTGTACGTCGGCCGCTCTGTTCACGGCGCTGGATCCGGACGGTTCGATGCCGCACGAGGCGTATGTCGAGCTGGCGGGGTCACCGTCCGTGGACGTGCGGATCTTCCCGGAGGACGACGCGACGGTCACCGTCGACGGGGTGGAATTCCCTGACGTCCCGCGGGACGCCGTCCCGGCCTTCCTCCGTGCGGTCTACGGCGGACTGGCCTTCGTCAAGGGGCGGTTCTTCCCACCGGGGCAGTGGCTGGTCGTCCCGCTGCCCGGTGACGAGACGTACAAGGAGCTGATCACGCACACCGCGCTCACGCCCTGGCTCAGCCGGAGCATCCGCCGGTAGCCGGGGGCCGCGTGCGGCCCCGGGCGCGAGGGCGGGTCGACGGGCGGCGTCAGGCCAGGTTCTTCTCCAGTGCGGCGATGTACTTGTGGATGGAGTGGTCGCGTACGCCGTCACTGGCGGGGGCGAGCGGGTCGGCGGTGTACCCCTTGGCGCGGTCGGCGAGGGTGCCGAAGAGCGAGGTCTTCTCGCGGAGCCGGCCGTCGGAGTCGAGGTAGCGCAGGGTCTCGACGTGGGTGTAGGCGGGTTCCGGCGGCATGGTGGGAACGACGTCGTTGTTGTTGACGAAGCGGAACACGCGTTGCTTGAGGCCCTTGTTGCACGCCTCGGCCAGGAGCCGGTCGCAGGTGCGGGGCTGCCCGTAGGTGTAGACACCGTCGGCGAGCAGCTTCGGGTCCTCCAGGTACAGCCGGGCGCCGGCGAGCATGGCCAGGGCGCCGCCGAGGCTGTGACCGGTGAAGAACAGGCCCTGCCCGTTCGTCCGCAGCTCCCGCAGGGTCTCCTTGACGGTGGGGAAGACGGAGTCCAGGGCCTGGGCGAAGCCGTAGTGCACGTACCCCGTCTTCGCGGGTCCCGGCCAGGGCGGTGTGGTGGCGTCGGAGAGCCAGTCGCGGATCTGCGCCGGTTCCGTGCCGCGGAAGGCCGTGACGATCATGTCGTCGCTGGCCACGGTGTACGCCTGGGTGTCCTCCAGCGGAAACGGGGGCGTGAACCGCGTGTGGTGGTGCCGTACCTCCCCGAACCCCCACTGGCGGGCCTGCTTCTCGATGGTCGCCTCGTCCTTGTAGGCGAGGTCCGAGGCCTGGGCCAGCCAGTAGGCGAGGGGAAGGCTGTAGCCACGGGAACGGTGGTCGATGGCTGTGGGCACGGGCACGGCGGAAGTCTCCGTTCGACGCGTTACGACGCATGGACGCCGACAGAACTAGCCGCTCCGCGCCCCGTCCAAAGAACCCGCCGCCCACGTTCACCCCAACGGCTGACCGGTGCACTGATCACCGGGAAGCGCGGGGAACGCGGCGTTCGCGGGCGCTGCCGGTCATCCGCTGGAGAGGCGGAGATCCCCGTCCCATACGTCGCACGGGACACGGCCGGATGCGAAGGCGATCTCCAGCACGAGCCGGCCGCCGTCCGGGCGGTCTCCTCGCGTACCGCCACGATCCTTTCGCGGAGGTGGTTCGTGAACGGCGTCTCGCCGTGGACGGGCGTCGGTGCCACCTCGACGCGGCCCAGCTCCGCCATGCCGTAGCCCTGGCAGGGGGCCGAAGGTTGCACGGTCAAGCACCAGTCCGAACCGGCCGTGGCGTGGTGACGGCCTCTTCGCTGACGATCAGCCACACGTCCAGCGGGCCGGACGGCGCCTCGTCACCGGAGAGGTGACACGACGCCACGACTCGTTCGAGACGCCGTCCGACCAGGTGGTCAGGGTGCCTGCCGGCCCCGTGCACCGGGCACGCGCCCGGTCTCTCCCGGTTCCCGGCCACCGTACCGCCCACCGCGGGCTTCCTCGCTGCGCTACGTGCTTCTCCCCCGCCGTGGGACGTAGGCGGCGCAGCGGCAGGTGCCGGTCGGCACGTCCTCCGTGAACTCGTCGCCCCGGCAGGCCCCGTCGCCCTCGGCGTGGTCCGAACGCTGATGCCTGCACGTCCTGCACCAGTCCTTGGGCGCGTCCAGGAACATGACCACGAGGACGAGCACGGTCGGGAGGAGGACGAGGAACGCGACGGCCATGCCGGGCACCTCCTTCGCGGGCGGCGGCTCGGTGGTTGTGTCCTCGTCAAGAGTGTGCCGTATGCCGCCGAGGCGCCCGCCGGGCGGCTACGCGGCGACGGCCGTGGGCCGGTCGTCGCCGGATGGGGAGCACCGGGTGGGAGAGGCTTACGGAGCGTGAGGTACGTTCTCGCGCCCCCGCCTACTGAAAGGCGCCCTGCCGGGGTGAGCTTCACTCCCCGTAATCTCACAAGCCTCTGAACACCTGTTCAGCAGGTCATCCACGGGGGGGGCGACATGGTCTGGGTGGGGATCGCCAAATTCGTCGGCACGCTGGTCGCGCAGAAGCTGGTGCAGAACGCCGTCAGCGACTGGTTCGACGACATCGAGGTGACGAAGGCCGTTCGGCTGCTGTTCCATCAGGCGGTACTCGACGAGCGGGGGGAAGTTCCCGCCGAGCGGTGTCTGATAGAGGAGGCGGGGTTCCGGTTCGCCGTGACGCCGCTGGTCGTGAGTGGTGACGTCCGGGGGCCCGTCTACTTCGTCGAGGCGGCCAACACCCGCGTCGACGGGAACGACACCAAGCGGACCCGTCACTTCCTCTACAACAGCGCGGGACGGAACTTCGAACTCGCCGCGATCCACGGCGCCTGCGGTGCGTCGACGACCGAGCCGGCCCATCCGAAGTGGCTGACCAGGACCGTCCCGCCCGTGCGCGCGGTCGCCGTCACCGAGCCCGCGGACTGGTTCGTGCACCGCACCCCGGCGGATCCCCGGGTGTTCCTCCCGGGCGTCGGTCTCTACACCGTCTTCCGGCGGGACCGGAAGCAGAACAACCGGGCCGGGAAGCGGGTGAGGGCGGCGTTCGACGAGGGCTGCCTCGGCGCCTCCGGCGTGGTGGAGGCCACCGCGAGCCCGGTCACCGTCGGCGGTCTCTCGCTGTGGGTGACGCCGCTGCGCACCACCGGAGCGTCGGAGCGTGCCGTGTTCCACCACGTCATGGCGGTGGACGCCAAGGCGCCCGAAGACCATCCGCTGCGTGTGGTCACCCTGGTGCACAACGGGATGACCGGAGTCCTGCAATGGCTGCACTGACCGTGGGCCGCACGGCGGCGGCCGTCCGCCGTGCGCTCCGTTTCGGAAGGGTCCGGGAGAATGTGGGAAGACGCGCGTGCGCCACCGGAGCGCGGCAAGACGGGCGAGAGGGCGCCCTCCGCGCCGTGTCCGCCCCCGTCCCGGCCCGGAAGTCCCGCCGGGCCGACCGTATCGGACGTGGTCCGAGTATCCTTCCCCACGGCCGTACAGCCCCTGTACGGAGCGACGAAGCGGATCGACGTGCCGGGCAACGGGCGAACGGCCGACTACGGGCGGCGGACAGCGCGGGCGGTGCCGCTCGTGTGCCGCCCCGTGGTGCGCCGGCGGGTGGGAGAGGCGAGATGAGCGAGTCCACGGCCGGCGCGGCGGCGACCGCGGTACCGGGCCGCAGGCGGGGCGACGGCGAGGGGCCCGACGTCGGCGAGGCCGAGCTGCGGCAGTTGCTGGCCGGGCTGACCGCCGTGCGTGACGGCGACTTCGGTATCCGGCTGCCCGAGGACGCCGACGGGCTGCTCGGCGAGATCGCGACCGTCTTCAACGGCATGACGGACCAGCTCTCCCTGTTCACCTCCGAGGTGACGCGCGTCGCCCGCGAGGTCGGCAGCGAGGGCCGGCTGGGCGGCCAGGCGCAGGTGCCGGGGGTGTCCGGCACCTGGAAGGACCTCACCGACTCGGTGAACGCGATGGCAGGCAACCTCACCACGCAGGTCCGCGACATCGCCCAGGTGGCCACCGCGGTGGCCAAGGGCGACCTGTCGCAGAAGATCGACGTGGCGGCCCAGGGCGAGATCCTGGAGCTGAAGAACACCGTCAACACGATGGTCGACCAGCTTTCGGCCTTCGCCGACGAAGTCACCCGCGTCGCCCGCGAGGTGGGCAGTGAAGGACGGCTCGGCGGCCAGGCGCAGGTGCCCGGTGTGGGCGGCGTGTGGCGGGATCTGACCGACTCGGTCAACTTCATGGCCGGCAACCTCACCGCTCAGGTCCGCAATATCGCGCAGGTCACCACCGCGGTGGCGCGAGGCGACCTGTCGCAGAAGATCACGGTGGACGCGCGCGGCGAGATCCTCGCCCTGAAGAACACCATCAACACGATGGTCGACCAACTCTCCGCCTTCGCCGACGAAGTCACCCGCGTCGCCCGCGAAGTCGGCACCGAGGGCAGACTCGGCGGCCAGGCCGACGTCAAGGGGGTGCTGGGCACCTGGCGGGATCTGACGGACTCGGTCAACTTCATGGCGGGCAACCTGACCGCGCAGGTGCGGTCGATCGCCCAGGTGGCGACGGCGGTGGCCAAGGGCGACCTGTCGCAGAAGATCACGGTGGACGCGCGCGGCGAGATCCTCGCCCTGAAGAACACCATCAACACGATGGT
>NZ_JBPQTX010000131.1:0-18250 GCF_051386555.1 Streptomyces sp. URMC 126 | reverse complement strand
AGTCAGCCCGTCCGGCGTTTGAGGACAACCGCGCGGAGCGCGGTTTCGGGGGGTCTGGGGGGCGCCCCCCAGGAATCGGCGAAGGGGCGGGTCCGGGGCACAGCCCGCCGCAGGCGCCTCAGATCGCGTCGCGCAGCTCCACCACATCGATCTGCTCGGTCTCGTCGTGAGCCGTCAGATCGATGACCCGCTCGTCGACGCCCCGCCCGGCGGCCAACGCCTCCTCGCCGACGACATCGGCGAGATCCTGCTCCTCGACGGCCGCCTGCGCCGCGGCAGCGGCCTGCTTCGCCTGGTGCTGCGTCCCGAAGAAGTCGAACCCGCCGGTCCGGCGCTGCACGGGCGGCGCCGGCCGCCGCACGGGCATGGCGGGCCGGGTGTCGCGCACGGCCACGGCCGCCTCGGACCGGACCGCGGGCGCGCCGTCCCGCGCCACGGCAGGCTCCGGCCGCACGGCCGGCGCCTCCACGGGGACGGCGGCGGCAGGCTCGGCGGCAGCGGGCGCGGCAGGCACAGCCGGAGCCGGAGCCGGAACCGCAGGTGCGGCGGGGGCGGCGGGCACAGCGGGCGCGGCAGGCGCACTCACGGCCGCAGCCGCCGAAGCCCGCTCCTCCGCCTCCCGCTGGACGGCCCCGTTCCGCGCCAGATCCCGTAGCGCGTCCGCCGCCCGGCGGTACTCCCGCGCGCCGACCTGCCCCTCGGAGCGGGACCGGACCAGGGTGCGGGCCTGCATGGCGGACTCCAGCGCCCGCGCGGCCTTGGGCACTCCGGCCTTCTCGTCGCCGTCCCCGGAGGCGTCGACGGAGGCGCCGAGCGCGGAGCGCTCGCTCGCCAGCAGCCGCCGCCCTTCCAGCGCACTGGCCCGCTCGGTCTCGGCGGTGGCGTAACGGCGCAGCAGGTCGGCGTGCTCGGTGCGGAGCCGGGCCAGCTCGGCGCGCTTGCCACGGAGCTTGGCCTCCAGGCGGGCGCGGGCCTGGCGAGTCTCCTCCAGGTCCGTCTCCAGCTCGGCGAGGCGCTCGTCCGTCTTCCACTCGTCGCGGGCGCGCGCGGCGGTGAGCTGGGCGACCCGCTTGCCCGCCGACCGGTCCCAACGGCGCATCAGGACCGAGCCGACCACGGCCGCCACGGCGGCACCCGCGGCGAGGCCGCGTATGACGACCGTTTCGCCCACCGTCCAGGCTCCGGCCGCGCAGGCGACCGAGGTCGCGGCGACCAGCGAAGAGGGAAGAAGCCGGTGCAGGGATGTGGAATGGCGGTGGCGTCCTCGTGGCATGGCCAGAAACTTACCGTGCGTTGCGGCGAAAGTGTGACTCCGGCACCAAACCGTTCCCTTGATCTTACTTGTTCCCTACGTTCCCCCACTCGGCTCCCGCTTGTCCCCAGTTCCCCCTACTTCCCCGCTACTTCCCGACCAACCCCTTGTCCTTGAGGTAGCGCGCGGCCACATCCGCGGGCTTGAGCCGCTCGGCGTCCACCTTCTTGTTGAGTTCGGTGAGGTCCTCGGTGGTCAGCACCTTGTTGAGTTTGCCCAGCGCTTCCACGACCTGCGAAGAACCCGCCTTCCGCGCATTCACCACCGGCAGCACGTTGTCGGAGTTCTGCAGTTTCTTGTCGTCGTCGAGCACGACAAGACCGAACTGTTCCAGCGTGGCGTCCGTGGTCGTGGTGAGGACCATCTGGTCCTTGCCGTTCCTGACCGCCTGCTTGGCCTGGGTACTGCCGACCTCCAAGGGATCTATGCCCGTGACGCGGATGCCGTAAGTCTTCTCCAGGCCCGGCTTGCAGAAGGGCCGCTCGGTGCACTCGTCACCCGCCGCGAGCTTGATCGACTCCTTCGACGCACCGAGGTCCGAAAGCGTCTTGAGCTGGTGTTTCCTCGCGAACTCGGCCGTCACGGCGAACGCGTTCTGGTCCACGGCCCGGCCGGCGTCCAGCACCTTGAGTCCCCGCGGTTCGGCGAGTTTCCGCAGCGCCTTCAGCGTGGTGTCCGAGTCCGCCGACGCGACCTGCGGGGCGTCCTTCCCGTTCTGCTTCTTGTTGAGGAATTCGGCGAGCGTCGCCGCGTACTCCGGGACGACATCGATCTGTCCCTTCTCCAGCGCCGGTTCATACAGCTCCCGCGCGTCCACCGTCTTGATCGAGGTGGAATATCCGGCGTCCTTCAACAAGCCCGCGTATATTTCCGCGAGCACCTTCGACTCGGTGAACGAGGCGGATCCGATCACCAGGGAACCGCGGCCCGACGCGGTGGATCCCCCGTCACCGCCTCCGGACTTCTCCAGGCTGTCCCCGCCGCACGCGGTCAGGCCCGCCGTCAGGGCGGCGACTCCCGCCGCCGCCAGCGCTGCGCGTACGGCCCGCGTACGGCGCGGGGTGGTGCTGGTCATGGGGCACTCCATCCATGTCGGCGAACGCCCGGCGCGACCGGCTCCCGGCCGCCCGGACATCCTCGTTATGACGTTGCATCAGCTGACGGACCGTCAGACTCCGCCCTGCGAGCGGCCCGTCGCGTCAGGCCGCACCACCGGTGGCCGGCAGAGCGTCGGACGAGGCGTCGGATATCCGTCCCGCACCGGCGGCCGCCCGCCGCCGCCGGCGCCCCAGCCACCGCTCCAGCAGCACGAACGCGCCTTCCACCAGCAGGGCGAGCGCGGCCACCAGCAGCGCGCCGGCCACCACCTGCGGGGTGTCGGTCAGCCGGAAGCCCGCGGTGATGATCCGTCCCAGCCCGCCGCCGCCGACCATCGCGGCGATCGAGACCGTCGCCACCACCTGCACGGCGGCCGACCGTACGCCGGTCATCACCAGCGGCATCGCCAGCGGCAGTTCGACCCGCCCGATCACCTGCCGGGCCGACATCCCCATCCCCCGGGCGGCCTCCACCACGTCGCGGTCCACCTCGCGCATGCCCACATAGGCGTTGGTCAGCAGCGGGGGTATCGCGAACAGGACGAGGGCGATGACGGTGGGCCACGAGTCGTACGTACCCAGCGGGCCCAGGGTCAGCAGGACCAGCACCGCGAACGTGGGCACGGCCCGGCCCGCGTTGGAGAGGTTGACGGCCGGCGCGCCGCCCCGGCCGGTGTGCCCCAGCACGATCGCGAGGGGCAGGGCGATGGCGCAGGATAGGGCCAGGCATACGACGGTCAACTGCAGGTGCTCGGCGAGGCGGTGCCAGACCCCGTCGGGACCGGACCAGTGCGAACCGGTGGACAGCCACGTCCACGTCTTGGTGACGACGTCCATCAGGCCACCGCCTTCTTCCGCTCCCCGCGCGGCGCCCGCGCCGTTCCGGAGCCGCGCCGCTTCCGCGGCGTCCTCGTCCAGGGCGTCAGCAGCCGCTGGAGCCCCAGCAGCAGGACGTCCGCGACGACGGCCAGCAGGACGCAGAGCACCGAGGCGGTCAGGACCTGGGCCTTGAAGATGCTGTGCATCCCCTCGTAGATCAGATTGCCCAGCCCGCCGTAGCCGGTGAGCGCGCCGACGGTGGTCAGCGAGATCGTGGACACGGTGGCGATCCGGATCCCGGCCATCACCGCCGGCAGGGCGAGCGGCAGCTCCACCCCGAACAGCATCCGCACCGGCCCGTACCCCATGCCGCGCGCCGCCTCACGGGCCTCCTCCGGCACGGCGGCCAGGCCGGCCAGGATGTTGCGCACCAGGATCGTCAGCGAGTAGAGCACCAGGCCGGTGATCACCACGGCCGCCGAGAGTCCGAAGACCGGCACCAGCAGCGAGAACATGGCCAGCGACGGGATCGTGTAGAGCACCGTGGTCAGCCCGAGCACCGGGCCCGCGACGCCGCGCCAGCGGCGGGCCGCCAGCGCCAGCGGGAACGCGACGAGCAGCCCTATGCCGACGGACGCCAGCGTGATGCCGATGTGCTGCAGGGTCGCGTCCATGAGCTCCTGGCTCCGCGTCCGCACATACTCGCCGCAGATCCAGTCGTTGTCGATCAGGCAGTTTCCACCCTGCCCCGCCATGCGCGCTCACCTCCCCCTTGGCCTTCACCGACGGTTACTGGCGACCCTAACGCCCACCACTGACAATCGCCTGTGGGCCGTCGCACAGCCGCGGGCCCGACCCGTCACCACCGGGGAGGATGTGGCAACAATGGGGGGCGTGATCCGATTCGAGCACGTCACCAAGCGCTACGCCGATGGCACGACCGCCGTGGACGACCTGTCCTTCGAAGTGGCGGAGGGCGAGCTGGTCACGCTCGTCGGACCGTCCGGCTGCGGCAAGACCACCACGATGAAGATGGTCAACCGGCTGATCGAACCGACCGAGGGCCGGATCCTGCTCGACGGCGCGGACATCGCGGAGACCGACCCGGTCGCCCTGCGCCGGCGCATCGGATACGTGATCCAGCAGGTCGGGCTGTTCCCGCACAAGACGGTGCTCGACAACACCGCGACCGTGCCCCACCTGCTCGGCTGGCAGCGGAAGAAGGCCCGCGACCGCGCCGCCGAGTTGCTGGAGCTCGTCGGCCTCGACCCCGCCGTCCACGGCGGCCGCTACCCCGACCAACTCTCCGGCGGACAGCGGCAGCGCGTCGGCGTCGCCCGCGCCCTCGCCGCGGACCCGCCCGTCCTCCTGATGGACGAGCCGTTCGGCGCGGTCGACCCGGTCGTCCGCGAGCGGCTGCAGAACGAATTCCTGCGTCTTCAGTCACAGGTGCGCAAGACCGTGCTCTTCGTCACCCATGACATCGAGGAGGCCGTCCGGCTGGGAGACCGCATCGCGGTCTACGGCCACGGCCGCATCGAGCAGCTCGACGCGCCCTCGGTGGTGCTCGGCGCCCCCGCCACGCCCTACGTCGCCGACTTCGTCGGCCCCGACCGCGGCCTGAAGCGGCTCTCCGTCACCCCGATCGAGCGCGGCGACCTGGAGCAGCCTCCCGTCGTCCACCTGGACGACCCGGTGGAGGCCGCCCTGGGCGTGCTCGCCGGCGAGCACGCCGACTGGGCGGTCGTCCTGGACGACGGCGAGCGGCTGCACGGCTGGGTGGCGGCCGACGCGATCGTCCACGCCGACGGCGGCACCGTGCGGGACCACGCCCGGCACATGGACGCCTGGCTGCCGCTGGGTGCCTCGCTGAAGCAGGCGTTCAGCACCATGCTGCAGCACGACGCCGGCTGGATCGCCGTGCTCGACGGCGACCGCAGGGACCACTTCCTCGGCGTGCTCACCCCGACGAGCCTGCACGGAGCCCTGCGCCGCTCGGTCGGGGACGACGAGCGGCGGGCCGGCCGGGCGGAGCCGTCCGGCGGGGACCTGCGCACGGCCTCACCGAGCTGAGCGACGGGGCCCGGCCGGGCGACGGGACGGGAGCCCTTACGCGGGCTTGCCCTCCCCCGGCCCCTCGTCGTCGTCCTCCGGCAGCTTGCAGACCCGTTCCATGAAGAACGCCGCGGCCACCACACAGGCCCCGGCCAGGACCGAGGCCCCGGCGTAGATCGTCTGCTCCCGCCGGGCGTCGGTCTCCATGCCGTCCAACAGCAGGAAGACCCCCACCCCGCCGTACGCGCCGGAGACCAGCGCCGCGACGAGGGCGCTGGCCTGGCCGAACACCACGGCCCGGGCCGCCAGCAGCGGGTCGACACCCTTGGCGCCGGGACGCCGCTCCCGCTGGGCGCGCAGCCGCGCCCGGAGCGAGAGGGCCGTCGAGAAGAGCACGACGGCGATCACGGCCAGCACGATCGGCGCCGCGACCGGCACGCTGGGCAGCGTGTCGAAGGCGTTCCAGAGCCGGGCACCGGCCCAGGACAGCACCCCGGCCGCGGCGAACAGGCCGAGCAGCACCCCGATCCGAAGTTGCTTCACCGAGCCGTCAGCCCCTCGTCGTCGTCATCCGTACACATCACCTGCCGGCCGGCCGTACCGGCCGCGCCGGTCCTGCCGGCAACCGCCCAACGGTTACTCGGGCAGCCGGAGTTCCAGGTCCACCCGAGGCCGTACGCCCTCGCGGGCGAGCCCGGCCAGCAGGTCGGCGACCGGCCCACGTCCTGGAACAATGGCCTCCGGATCCACGTCGTACCACGGAACCAGCACGAAGGCACGCTCGTGGGCGCGCGGGTGCGGAAGCGTCAGCAGCGGATCGTCGGAGATCACGTCCTGGTAGGTGACGATGTCCACGTCGATGGTCCGCGGCCCCCAGCGCTCGTCGCGCACCCGCTCGAACGCCTCCTCGATGGCGTGCCCGCGCTCCAGCAGCGAGGCCGGCGGGAGGGTGGTCTTCACCAGCACCACCGCGTTGAAGTAGGCCGGCTGCGAGCCGGGCTCGACGCCCCAGGGCTCGGTCTCGTAGACCGGGGAGACGGCCTTGACCCGAAGGCCGGGCGTGTCCTCCAGGGCGTCGACGGCCCCCTGCAGCGTCTCCAGGCGGTTGCCCAGGTTGCTGCCGAGCGACAGCACGGCCCACTGCGGGTTGCTCAGGGTCACGTCGGCGGCGTCCACCTGCTCCACCACGGAGGCGGGCACCGGCTGCACGGTCGGGTCGCTGCTGCTCATACTCGGCTCCGGGTGATCGTTACGGTCACGTCGTCGAAGGGCACGGTGATCGGGGCGTCCGGCTTGTGCACGACCACCTCGACCTCCCGCACCGGCTCGTGCTTCAGACACTGCTCGGCGATCCGCTCGGCGAGGGTCTCGATGAGGTCGACCGGCTCGCCCTGCACGACGGCCACGACCTCCTCGGCCACGATGCCGTAGTGGACGGTCTTCGTGAGGTCGTCGTCGGCCGCGGCGGGCCGGGTGTCCAGGCTCAGCACGAGATCCACGACGAAGGTCTGGCCTTCCTCGCGTTCTCGGGGGAAGACCCCATGGTGCCCGCGAGCCTTCAAGCCGCGCAGCGCGACACGGTCCACACGAATCACTCCTGCTGGTCGTCGGTGACGGGTACTCCCGTGCCCTCGCGACCACGGGGGAGGGACGCCCGGCGGCGGCCGGATCGTCACCCGTCCCCGGCCTTCGACCGGGATACCCAACGTCGAATCTACCTGCGAGCACCGACAGCGTCCGGCCGCGGGTACTCCGGCCCGGAGACCGCTGTGATGCTGGTCACCGGCGTCCCCCGCGTTCCCCGGCCGGTGTACGAGCACCCATACCCGCCCGGGAAGCAGCTCGAACGAGTGGTCACGGATCCATCACACTGACGCACGGCGATGACGCGCCGGCCCCCGCGTGCCACGGGAAGCGGCCCCCGGCGCCTCCGGCCTCCGGCTCGAACACGGCCGCGCCCCCGGGGCCGGTCAGCCGAGCGGCCCCACCGGCCCGGAGCCGCCGTCCAGGTCCTCCGGACCCTCCTCGCGCTCCCCGTACTCCTCGTCGTCCCGGCCCGCCAGCACCGGCGAACCGTGGTGCGACCACACCTTCCACTCCGACCCCACCCGGCGGAACGCGTTGGTCGCCACGACGAGCTGGCCCACGAGCGGCCCCAGCTCGCCCTCGGACTCCGCCGGCGCCCCGCTGAGGATGTTCTCGGTGCAGGTCACCAGGGCCGTGTCACCGGCCACCGACACCTCGACATCGGTCAGGAAGAACTGGATGTAATCGGTGCTCGCCATGATCAGGGCGTACGAGCGGAGCACCTCACCCCGACCGCGCAGCACCGGCCAGCCGGGGTGCACACACGAGACCTCGGTACCGGGGTCGTCCAGCCACATCCGCTGCATGGCCTCGGTGTCGCCGCGCTCCACCGCCTCGTACAGGGCCGTGTTGGCGAGCTCGACCCGCTCGGCGTCCGTCCGCGCCGAGCTCACACCGCCCCCTCAGGGGCTCCGGTGCGCGCGGCGTCCACGGCGCTCACCACGCGCACGGCGTCCGCGCTCGCGCCCACCTCGTGCACGCGCACCGCCCACGCGCCCTCGCGCGCGGCCAGCACCGAGACCGCGGCGGTCGCCGCGTCCCGTTCGCGGGCCGGCGGCGGCGTTCCGTCCGGGCCCGCCAGCACCCGGCCGAGGAAGCGCTTGCGGGAGGCCGCGACCAGCAGCGGCAGCCCCAGCTCCGACCGCAGCCGGTCCAGCCGGGCGACCAGGGCCAGGTCGTGCCCGGCGTTCTTGGCGAAGCCCAGCCCCGGGTCGACCACCAGCCGCTCCGGCTCGACGCCGCCCGCGACCACCGCGTCCACCCGCCGCCGCAGCTCGTCGATCACCTCGCCGACCACGTCGTCGTAGACCGCCCGGCTGTTCATGTCCTCGCTGAAGCCGCGCCAGTGCATCACCACGAACGGCACCCGGGCCTGTGCCGCCATCGGGACCATCGCCGGGTCGGCGAGCCCGCCGCTCACATCGTTGACCAGCCCCGCACCGGCCTCCAGGGCGGCCTCCGCGACCGAGGCCCGCATCGTGTCCACCGAGACCACGACGCCCTCGCCGGCCAGCTCCCGCACGACCGGGACCACCCGGCGCCGCTCCTCGGCCTCGTCCACCCGCAGGGCACCCGGCCGGGTGGACTCGCCGCCCACGTCGACCAGGTCGGCGCCACCGGCGACGAGGTCCAGGCCCCGCTTGACCGCCTCGGCGGGGTCGAACCAGCGGCCCCCGTCGGAGAACGAGTCGGGCGTCACGTTGACCACGCCCATCACCGCACAGCGGTCCCACCGCGGCAGACCGACGGGCCCGATACGAGCGTGCAAGGTACTCATGCCCACCAGCGTAGGCCGTGGGCCGGGAGCGGCGACGACCGGCCGACACGGCGAGAGCCCTCCCCGGAAGCGGTTCCGGGGAGGGCTCTCAGGGGTGTTTCAGGGATCTCTCAGGGGCCGGGGCACGACTCACGCGGCGCGCGTGACCTCCGCCTGCTCCACGCCCGCGTCGTCGTCGACGAAGCTCGGCTTGGGCGGCGCCGGGCGGCGGCGCAGCAGTCGCGGCAGCTCCAGGAAGCCCTCCGCCTGCATCATCGCGAAGCCGATGCGCGGCAGGTCGCGGCTGTTCGGGAAGACGATGAAGCGCGGCTCCCAGCGCGGCCGGAACTTCTCGTTGAACTTGTACAGCGACTCGATCTGGAACCAGCGCGACAGGAAGATCAGCACGCCGCGCTGGATCCGGACCACCGGACCGGCGCCCAGCTTGCTGCCGCGCTCCAGGGCCGAGCGGAAGAACGCGAAGTTCAGCGACAGGCGCTTGATCTTCAGCTCGGGCGCGGCCTGGAGGAAGGCGACGATCAGCAGCTCGTTCATGCCCGGGTCGGCGCTGCGGTCGCGGCGCATCAGCTCCAGGGAGCTGCCGTCCTTGCCCCACGGCACGTAGTGCTGCATGGCCCGCAGGTCGCCGAAGGGCGCCGTCTCGCCCTCTTCGACGTCCTTGTGGGCGGTGGCGATGATCGCGTCCAGGTCCTTCGGGTCGCCGATCCGGCCCAGCGCCATGGAGAAGCCGCGCTCCTCCTCGGTGTCGCGCCAGGCGTTGGCGGCCTTCTGGACCACCGCGAGCTCCTCGGGGCTCAGGTCGCCGACGCGGCGGACCTTGGTGGTGTAGCCGTTGCGCTCGATGCGCTTGACCATCTGGCGGACGTTGCGCATGGCCCGGCCGCTGAGGCTGAAGTCGGCGACCTCGACGATGGCCTCGTCGCCCATCTCCAGGGCGTCCAGACCGGTCTCGCGGGTCCAGACCTCGCCGCCGGTCTCACTGCACCCGTTGACGGCGGGGGTCCAGGAGTGGCGCTTGGCCAGCTCCATGAACTTCTCGATCGCGCCCGGCCACGCCTCGACGTCGCCGATCGGGTCGCCGCTGGCCAGCATGACGCCGGAGACCACGCGGTAGGAGACGGCGGCCTTGCCGGACGGGGAGAAGACGACGCTCTTGTCGCGGCGGAGCGCGAAGTGGCCGAGGGAGTCGCGGTCACCGTGCTTGGCGAGCAGCTCGCGCAGCCGGTCCTCGTCCTCCTCGGTGAGGACGGCCGCCGGGTACTCCGGCCGGAAGGCCAGGAACGCGGTGGTGGCGACGGTCAGCAGGCCGAGGGCGCCGAGGGAGTAGCCGACGACGTAGTCGACGCCGCCGGTGTAGCGGATCGAGCCCTCGAAGCCGAAGAGGCCCCACAGGACGTGCTCGATCTGCTCGGTGACCGGCGGGTCGCCGACCATCTGGTCCGGGTGCGAGCCGACGATCACCCAGCCGAGGGCGACGCTGGCGCCGCCCATGAGGATGAAGTTGGCCAGCGCCTTCCAGCGGCTGCGCGGGTCGGGCAGCGCGGTGAACGCGTTCCGGTGCCGCACCAGGTAGGCGAAGAGCAGCAGCGAGAAGACGGCGCCGACGATGGAGTGCCGGTAGATCAGGTGGGCGGCGGCGCCCACCGGCAGCACGACGACGGCGGCCCACCAGGCACGCGACTTCGCGCGCTTGAGGCCGTGGGCGAGCATCAGCAGCAGGATGCCGACGACGATCGACGCGGCGGCGGCCAGTTGGGTCACCGCGCCGGGCAGAACCTCGGCCAGCGTGTGAATCTTGCTGAAGCGGAACCGCGGGATGACGCCGGCGACGATGTCCATCAGACCGATGACCGCCGCGACCGTGCCTACGACGGCCGGAACACGCTCCGGCCGAGGCCCCTTGGCCATGCGGGCAAGCACCGACAGCCACTTCGGACCCGAAGGAACCTCATCGGACTTTTTGCCATCTTCCCTGACAGACATCTCTTCCCGTCGTCCATGTCGAGTGGGCATACGGCATCTGGCCGTACCGCTCCGGACAATGTGCGCCCTGTAGGACGACGGTTTCGGGGCGGAGGTTCCGCCGCCGGCGGGCCCGGATAGAAGTAACCATTCCGCGACCCGGGGCCGGGTCGCTCGGCAGAAAGCACCTCATGGGTCTCACCAGCAAGACAGTCCTGCTGTTGGCCGCTGTGCTGGCGGTCGTGCTCTTCGCGCTGACCGTCTGGCTCTGGCCGCGGCTCGGCAAGCGGAGCGTGGGCTCCATCCTCGGCCGCGTCGGCATGCTGCTCGTCACCCAGCTGAGCCTGTTCGCCGCCATCGGCCTCTACGCGAACTACTCCTTCGGCTTCTACGCCTCCTGGGCCGACCTGTTCGGCCAGGAGCAGGACCAGGGCGTCGTGGTCGACCACAGCTCCGGCGCCCACCGGGTGCAGGTGGTGGGCACCCAGCAGGTGAACGTGCCCCGGGCCTCGGTGCCCCGGGTCGCCGGCCGGATCGAGAAGGTGAACATCCAGGGCCCCGAGTCGCGGATCGCCAGCCCGGCCTATGTGTACCTGCCGCCGGAGTACTTCCAGCCCGCGTTCGCCCAGCGCACCTTCCCGGCCTCCGTCGTGCTGACCGGCTACCCGGGCACCGCCGAGGCGCTGATCAAGGGCCTGCACTACCCCCAGACGGCGCACAAGCTGGCCAAGGACAAGAAGATGCAGCCCACCATCCTGGTGATGATGCGGCCGACCGTCGCCCCGCCCCGGGATACGGAGTGCATGGACATACCCGACGGCCCCCAGACCGAGACCTTCTTCACCAAGGACCTGCGCAAGGCGCTCTCCCAGCAGTACCGGATCGGCACCAAGGCCGCCAACTGGGGCATGATCGGCGACTCGACCGGCGGCTACTGCGCGCTGAAGCTCGCCATGCGCCACCCGGAGGCGTACGGCGCCGCCGCCTCGCTGTCCGGTTACTACAAGGCCCCCCAGGACCCCACCACCGGTTCGCTCTTCGGCGGCAGCAAGAAGCTGGAGCAGGAGAACAACCTGATCTGGCGGCTGAAGCACAAGCCGCTGCCCAAGATCTCGATGCTGGTGACCAGCAGCAAGCAGGGCGAGCACAACTACAAGGACACGATGAAGTTCATCGACCTCGCCGCCAAGCACCCCACCCGGGTCTCCTCGATGATCCTGGAGAGCGGCGGTCACAACTTCAACACCTGGCGCCGTGAGATCCCCGGCACCCTGCAGTGGATGGGCAGCCGCCTCAGCGCGTGACGCGCGTCGACTCCCCGGGCCGCCCGCACCACCACGGGCGGCCTTCGTGTTTCCGGAGCCGGCGGCTCAGCGGCCCGACATGATGAGGCTCATCGCCTCCGCCCGGGACGCCGGGTCCCGCAGCTGGCCCCGCACCGCGGACGTGATCGTCTTCGCGCCGGGCTTGCGGATGCCCCGCATCGACATGCACATGTGCTCGCACTCGATCACCACGACGACGCCCCGCGCCTCCAGGATCTCCACCAGCGAGTCCGCGATCTGCGTGGTGAGCCGCTCCTGGACCTGCGGGCGGCGGGCGTAGACGTCCACCAGCCGGGCCAGCTTCGACAGCCCGGTGATCTTCCCGCTGGTCGCGGGGATGTAGCCGATGTGCGCCACGCCGTGGAACGGGACGAGGTGGTGCTCGCAGGTGCTGTAGACCTCGATGTCGCGGACCAGCACCATCTCGTCGTGACCGAGGTCGAAGGTGGTGGTCAGCACGTCGGCCGGCTCCTGCCGCAGGCCCGCGAATATCTCCTTGTAGGCGCGTGCCACGCGGGCGGGGGTCTCCCGCAGCCCCTCGCGGTCCGGGTCCTCGCCGACGGCGATGAGCAGCTCGCGGACGGCCTGCTCGGCCCGCTTCTCGTCGAACGGCCCGATGGCTCGTTCGCCGTCCAGGGTCACCGGATCGATCATGTTGCCTCGTTCTCTCGTGCGTACGCGCCGTTCGGCGGCCCTCCCCCGTCCACTCGGCGGTTCACCCGACCGGAGGAGCGCGCACATGCGCGAATGCCGCGCCCCCAGGCTAGAACCTGGGAGACGCGGCATCCATTCCGGCCCTGAGACCGGCCCTGGGACCGGCACTGAGTCCGACCCTGGGACCGGCCCTGAAACTCCGCTCACTCCGGGCGGATGTCCTCCGGCAGATCCACCGAGTCGACGCCGGTGGCACCGGCGGCACCGTTGCTGCTCGGGGCGAGCTCCTTGGGGGAGAGCACCGGCGGGCGGCTGGACGGCGTACGGCGCGAGGAGCCGGTCCACGCCGGGCGGGCCGGGCGCTTCACGACGTGCTTGAAGATCTCGGCGATCTCCTCCTTGTTCAGCGTCTCCTTCTCCAGGAGGGCCAGAACCAGGTTGTCGAGGATGTCGCGGTTCTCGACCAGGATCTCCCACGCCTCGTTGTGCGCGGTCTCGATCAGCTTCTTGACCTCTTCGTCGACCAGCGCGGCGACCTCTTCCGAGTAGTCCCGCTGGTGCGACATCTCGCGGCCCAGGAAGGGCTCGGAGTTGTCGGAGCCGAACTTGATCGCGCCGAGCCGCTCGGTCATGCCGTACTGGGTGACCATCGCGCGGGCCGTGGCGGTGGCCTTCTCGATGTCGTTCGCGGCGCCCGTGGTCGGGTCGTGGAAGACGAGCTCCTCGGCCGCGCGGCCGCCCAGCATGTAGGCCAGCTGGTCGAGCATCTCGTTGCGCGTGGTCGAGTACTTGTCCTCGTCCGGCAGCACCATGGTGTAGCCGAGCGCGCGGCCCCGGGACAGGATCGTGATCTTGTGGACCGGGTCGGAGTTGGGCGAAGCCGCCGCGACCAGGGCGTGACCGCCCTCGTGGTACGCGGTGATCTTCTTCTCCTTGTCGCTCATGATCCGGGTCCGCTTCTGCGGGCCGGCCACGACGCGGTCGATCGCCTCGTCCAGCATGTGGTTGTCGATCAGCTTCTTGTCGCTGCGGGCCGTCAGCAGGGCGGCCTCGTTCAGCACGTTGGAGAGATCGGCACCGGTGAAGCCGGGGGTACGGCGGGCGACGGCCGCGAGGTCGACGTCCGGGGCGACCGGCTTGCCCTTCTGGTGGACCTTGAGGATCTCCAGGCGGCCCTGCATGTCGGGGCGGTCGACGGCGATCTGCCGGTCGAAGCGGCCCGGGCGGAGCAGCGCGGGGTCGAGGATGTCGGGCCGGTTGGTGGCCGCGATCAGGATGACGCCGCCCTTGACGTCGAAGCCGTCCATCTCGACGAGCAGCTGGTTGAGCGTCTGCTCGCGCTCGTCGTGGCCGCCGCCGAGGCCCGCGCCGCGGTGCCGGCCGACGGCGTCGATCTCGTCGACGAAGACGATGGCCGGGGCGTTGGCCTTGGCCTGCTCGAACAGGTCACGGACCCGGGAGGCACCGACACCGACGAACATCTCGACGAAGTCGGAACCGGAGATCGAGTAGAACGGGACGCCGGCCTCACCCGCGACGGCACGCGCCAGCAGCGTCTTGCCGGTGCCGGGCGGGCCGTAGAGCAGCACGCCCTTGGGGATCTTGGCGCCCACGGCCTGGAACTTGGCCGGCTCCTGGAGGAACTCCTTGATCTCGTGGAGCTCCTCGACGGCCTCGTCGGACCCGGCCACGTCGGCGAAGGTGGTCTTCGGCGTGTCCTTGGTGATCAGCTTGGCCTTGGACTTCCCGAAGTTCATCACCCGGGAGCCGCCGCCCTGCATCTGATTCATCAGGAACAGGAAGACGACGACGATGAGAACGAAGGGCAGCAGGGACAGCAGCACCCCGATGAAGGGGTTCTGCTTGGACGTCGCCACGTTGTAGCCCTCGGGCAGGACGTCCTTGTTCTTCTGGTCGACCGCGTCCTGCAGCATCTTGGACAGCTGGACGCCCTGGTCGCCGATGTAGTTCGCCTGGACCTTGCTGCTGCCCTTGATCTTCTGGCCGCTCTTGAGCTCGACCTTGATCTTGTTTTCGTCGCCCGTGGTCAGCTCGGCCGATTTCACCCTGTCGTCACGGATGGCCGCGACGACCTGACTGGTGTCCACCGACTTGTAGCCGCCGGACGAGCCGACGACCTGCATCAACACGACCACGGCGAGGACGGCCAGCACGATCCACATGACCGGCCCACGGAAGTAGCGCTTCACGTCCATCCATACGGGGCGCGAGCGCCCCGTCCCTCCTGCCACAGTGAGGCACGGTGCCCCTCGATCGGGGTGCCTGTGCGTACGGTGTTCTGCTCGACCTTGCAGTGCTTGCTAAAGAACTTGAAAAGACTGACCTTCGGACGGTACCCCAGCATTGTCACCCGACGCCGCCGCAGACGGTCAACAAATCCGTCTTCCCCTCCTCCAACGGCGGAAAACCGCGAGGGGTTCCCGGTGGCCCGGCAATCGCCGGGCGCTCCGGGGGCAATACCGTCCTCCCAGGTCGGGGAGGGTCAGCCGCCGTAGACGTGCGGCGCGAGGGTGCCCACGAAGGGCAGGTTGCGGTACTTCTCCGCGAAGTCGAGGCCGTAACCGACGACGAACTCGTTCGGGATGTCGAAACCGACCCACTTCACGTCGATGGCGACCTTGGCCGCCTCCGGCTTGCGCAGCAGGGTGACGACGTTGAGGGACGCCGGCTCGCGCGAGCCGAGGTTCGACAGCAGCCAGGACAGCGTCAGACCGGAGTCGATGATGTCCTCGACGATCAGGACGTGCTTGCCCTTGATGTCGGTGTCGAGGTCCTTGAGGATGCGGACCACGCCCGAGGACTGGGTGCCCGCGCCGTAGGAGGACACGGCCATCCAGTCCATGGTGACGGGGTTGGACAGCGCGCGCGCCAGGTCCGCCATCACCATCACGGCACCCTTGAGGACACCGACGATGAGCAGGTCCTTGCCCGCGTACTCCGCGTCGATCTTCGCGGCCAGCTCGGCCAGCTTCGCGTCGATCTCTTCCTTGGTGATGAGCACCGACTTGAGGTCGGTGCCCATGTCCTTCTCGTCCACCCGCGCCACTCTCGTTCGATTGGGGCTCATCCGGCCGTCCGGGCGCCTGCCGCCCGGCCAGGGTCCGGCCGGGCCTGCCCGCGGTCACTCACGGTCCGTTCGATTCAGCCCTGCCGAAGGACCAGTCTGCCACCATGCCGGTGGACCGCGACGCGCCCGGGGAGGTTGATGGCCCGCTGACCGCGCCAGCCGGTGATCAGCCGGTCGACCTCCTCGATGTGCCGGGCGAAGAGCGAACCGGCCGGGGAACCGGCCTCGATGGCGGCACGGCGCAGCACCCGGCGGCGGACGGCGGGGGGCAGGGCGTAGAGCTTGGCGACCTCCAGGGCGCCCGTGTCGTCCCGGACGGACGGCTCCACGGCGACGGCCCAGGAGTCGAGGGCGTCCGCGTCGTCCCGGGAGAGCTGCGCGGTCCGGGCCAGGGCCTCGACGACGCCCTTGCCGAGCGCCTTCTCCAGGACCGGCAGGGCCTCGTGGCGGACCCGGGAGCGGGTGTAGGCCGGGTCGGTGTTGTGCGGGTCGTCCCAGACCGGGAGCGACTGCACCATGCACGCCTTGCGGGCGGTCTGCCGGTCGAGCCCCAGGAACGGCCGGCGGTAGCGGCCCCCGACACCGGAGGCCACGGCCATCCCGGACAGCGAGCGGGTGCCGGAGCCGCGGGCCAGCCCCAGGAGCACGGTCTCGGCCTGGTCGTCCCGGGTGTGGCCGAGGAGCACGGCCGCGGCGCCGTGGCGTTCGGCGGCCTCGTCCAGGGCGGCGTAGCGGGCGTCGCGGGCGGCGGCCTCGGGGCCACCCTCCCGGCCGACAGTCACGGGGAGCGCCTCGACGGGGTCGAGGCCGAGCGCGAGGAGGCGGCTGACCACCTCGGCGGCGCGGAGGTCGGAGCCCTCCTGGAGGCCGTGGTCGACGGTGACGCCGCCGGCGCGGAGGCCGAGCCGGGGGGCCTCGAAGGCGAGGGCGGAGGCGAGCGCCATGGAGTCGGCGCCGCCGGAACAGGCGGCCAGGACGAGCGGGGGCCTGGAGCCGCCGGAGGCGCTCGCGGTTGCGGTTTCGGACGGAGCGAGGGTGAGGACGTCGTGGAGAACGCGGCGGACCGCCAGGCGTATCGCCGCGACCGCGGGGTGTGGACCCATGTCCGAGTGTCCAATCGTTCCAACGAGGAGCTGACGGGAAGGGGTTGTGGGGACGTGCGGGCTGCGCCGTCACGCTGTGTGCGTAGATGGTGACAGAGACGAGCCTTTACCCGAGCATCGCACGCCCACCCCTGGCACACGGTCCCTCGGACGGGTGATTACGGGAGCGTTCGTCCGTCAGGGGCGCGACGCCCTCACCCGTCGGTGCGGCTGTGCACCCGCGCGACCCAGTCCGCCGGTTTGGCGATCTCGGCCTTGGTCGGCAGGGTGTTCGGCGAGGTCCAGACCCTGTTGAAGCCCTCCATGCCGACCTGGTCCACCACCGCCCGGACGAACCGCTCGCCATCACGGTACTGCCGCAGCTTGGCGTCCAGTCCCAGCAGCTTGCGCAGCGCCTGGTCCAGCCGGCCCGCGCCGCTGGCCCGCCGCTGCTGGAACTTCTCGCGGATCTCGGTGACGGACGGCACGACCCGCGGGCCCACCCCGTCCATGACGTAGTCCGCGTGCCCCTCCAGCAGGGACATCACCGCCGTCAGCCGCGCCAGGACCTCCCGCTGGGCCGGGGTCTGCACCAGCTCGACGATGCTGCGCCCGCCCCGCTCCTCACCGTCCTCCGGAGGGCGCCCGCCGGCCAGCGACTGGAGGGCCTCGCGCAGCCGCTCCAGCAGGGTGGCCGGGTCGATGTCGGTCTCGGCGAGGAACGCCTGGACCTCGCCCTCGATGTGGTCACGCAGCCACGGCACACCCGTGAACTGCGTACGGTGCGTCTCCTCGTGCAGGCACACCCACAGCCGGAAGTCGTGCGGGTCGACCTCCAGTTCGCGCTCCACGTGCACGATGTTCGGCGCCACCAGGAGCAGCCGGCCGCCGCCGGCCCCGCCCGGCAGGTCCCGGGTGGCCGGGGCGAACGTCTCGTACTGGCCCAGCACCCGCGAGGCCAGGAACGACAGCAGCATGCCCAGCTCCACGCCGGTGACCTTGCCGCCGACCGCCCCGAGCACGGCACCGCCCGGCAGGCCGCCCCGGCGCTTCTCCATCTTCTCCAGCAGCGGCCCGAGCACCGCCCGGAACCCGGCGACGTTCGCCCGGATCCAGCCCGCCCGGTCCACCACCAGCACCGGGGTGTCCGATCCGGCGCCCGACGGCGTCATCCCGGTGAACTCCCGGACGTGCTCCTCCGACGCCTTGGCGTGCCGCCGCAACTCCGCGACCACCGCGCGGGCCTCGTCCCGGCTGACCTCCGGCCCCGGCCGCACGAGCCGCGTCGCGGTCGCCACCGCGAGCTTCCAGTCGACCATCTCCGCACCACCGATGCTCGTCATGGGTTCACGGTACGTGGTGCGGCGCGGTTGCGGAGGGGGGCGGTGGGTGCCCCGGTCCCTCCCCTTCGCCGTTTCCTGGGGGCCAGCCCCCAGACCCCCGAAACCGCGCTCCGCGCGGTTGTCCTCAAACGCCGGACGGGCTGAGTGAT
>NZ_JBPQTX010000130.1:0-18266 GCF_051386555.1 Streptomyces sp. URMC 126 | reverse complement strand
GCCCTCGGCCGCCGCCACCTGCTCGGCCTGCTGGGCGCCTCCGCCGCCACCGCCGCTTTCGCGCTCCTCGCGGCGCCCGCCCCGGCGGCCCGCGCCGCCTCCGCCGCGCCGCCGGACGCCGTACCGCCCGGGGCCACCCCGTCCGACCGGGTCCGCGCGCTCCTCGCCCGGCTCACCCTCGACGAGAAACTCTCCCTGGTCCACGGCGCCGTCGACCCCCGCCGCCTCGGCCAGGCCGGGTACCTGCCCGGCGTGCCGCGCCTGGGCATCCCCGAACTGCGGCTCACCGACGGCCCGGCCGGCGTCAACGTGGCCCGGTCCGCGACCGGGCTGCCCCCGGTCTCCACCCTCGCCGCCGCCTTCGACCCGGACCTCGCCCGCGAGTACGGCGCGGTCATGGGGCGCGAGGGCCGCACCCTCGGCATGGACCTGCTGCTCGCCCCGCAGATCGAACTGTCCCGCACCCCGCTGTTCAGCCGGAACAAGGACCAGGCGGGCGAGGACCCGCACCTCGCCGCCGTGATCGGTGCCGCGCAGGTCGAGGGCGTGCAGGCGCAGGGCATGCTCGCCCAGGCCAAGCACTTCCTCGCCAACAACCAGGTCCTGGGCCAGTCCGGCGACTTCGTCACCGGCGAGGGCGCCTACGACTTCCGGATCGACGACCGCACCCTGCACGAGGTCTACCTCCCCGCCTGGGAGGCCGCCGTCCGGGCCGGCGTCGCCTCCGTCATGGCCGCCTACAACCACCTCAACGGCGAGTGGAACAGCGCCAACCGGGACACGCTCACCGGCGTCCTCCGCGGCGAGCTCGGCTTCGAGGGCTTCGTCACCTCCGACTGGGGCGCCACCCACTCCGTCTCCATCGAGGCCGGACTCGATCAGCAGATGCCCGACGACTCGTACTTCGGCGCCGCCCTCAGGAAGGCGATCGCCGACGGCAGGGTCCCCGAGGCGGCGCTCGACCGCGCCGTGGGCCGGATCCTGGGCCGCTACGACGCGTTCGGGCTGCTCGACGGCGGCCGGGTCCCCGCCCGGCCGGCGATCGACGTGGAGGCCGGCGCCCGGGTGGCCCGGCAGGTGGCCACCGCCGGAGCCGTCCTCCTGGCGAACGACGACGGCTGCCTCCCGCTCGGCCCCGCCGCCCTCGCCGACCTGGCGCTGATCGGCCCGACCGCCGCGCAGGTGGCGGTGTCGGCGGGAGGGGAGCGCGCGTACGGCTTCGAGGACCGGATGGTGAGCCCGCTGGACGCGCTGAGACGGACCCCCGGCGGCCCGTCCCGGGTGCGGTACGCGGTCGGCGCCGACCTCACCGGCACCCCCGTGCCCGCCGCCGCGCTCCCGGGCGGCCTGCGCCGCGTCTCGGGCTCCGGAGCCACCGCCACCGACGCCACCCTGGACTTCACCGGCGACCGGGCGCTCCCGACGGGCTCCCGCCACACCTGGACCGGCGTCCTCCGGGTCCCGGACTCCGGCGAGTACACCCTGTGCGTGCAGGGCTGGGGCGCCGCGCTCACCCTCTCCCTGGACGGCGAACCGGTCGCCACGGCCGCCACGTCCCGCGACAGCTTCGTCCGCAAGTGGACGAGCATCGTCCCGACGACGGACGGCCTGGACAACGGCCGCGCCGCCGTGCGGCTGACCGCCGGCCGCGACCACCGGATCGAGGTCACGGCGGCCGGCTGGGCGGAGGACGTCACCGGCCGCGGCCCGGTCGAAGTCCGGCTCGCCTGGGTGACCCCGGCCCGGCGCGCCGCGGACGTCCGGGAGGCCGCGGAGCTGGCGCGCTCGGCCCACACGCCGGTCGTCTTCGTCTGGAACGGCTCCGGCGGCTCGTTCGCCGGCGTCGCGGACGCCACCGGCCTCACCCTGCCCGACCACCAGGACGACCTGGTCGCGGCGGTCGCGGCGGCCAACCCCCGGACGGTCGTGGTCCTCAACACGGGCGGTCCGGTCACCATGCCCTGGCGGTCGGCGGTACGGACGCTGCTGCACCTCGGGTACGTCGGCCAGGAGGGCGGCCGGGCCACCGCCGACCTGCTCCTCGGCCGCGCCACTCCCGGCGGCCGGCTCGTCGTCACCTGGCCGCGGAAGCTCACCGACCACCCGGTGCACGACCCGGCCCACCCCGAGCGCTACCAGGGCGTGAACCGGGTCGTGACGTACAGCGAGGGCGTCTTCGCCGGCTACCGCGGCTTCGACCGCGCCGGGACCGAGCCCCTCTTCCCCTTCGGCCACGGCCTGTCCTACACCCGCTTCCGCTACGACCGGCTCGCCGTCCGGGCCGACGGCGGCGGCTGCGCCGTGACGTTCACCGTCACCAACACCGGTGACCGGACGGGCGCCGACGTACCCCAGGTCTACCTCGGACCGCCGCGCGAGGCCCCGGTCGAGCTGCCCCCGCGGGCCCTCGTGGGCTTCGAACGCGTCGAGCTGCGCGCCGGAGAGGCGCGCCGGGTCACGGTCCGGGTGAGCGAGCGGCAGTTCTCGTACTGGGACACGGACCGGAAGCGCTGGGTCCGGACGCGCGGGGAGCGGCCGGTGTACGTCGGGGCGTCGTCACGGAACATCCGGCTGACGGGCGGCTGCGCCTGACGGGGATCCGGGGCCGGCCGTGGCATCCGGTGCCCGAGCCGGCCCCGCGGCCGCGTCAGCGCGCGCGATGCGCTCCTGAGCGGCTCGGCCCCCGCCCCCGTCCCCCCGGCCGGAACATCCGGCCGCCGGAGAGCGCTGGGCAGGAGGAAGGGTCGTCGGAGGAGGAAGGTGACCGCCGTGTCGGGAGCGGAGAGCGAGGAGTACGAGCGGTACGAGGAGGTCGTCGCGCGGTTCCTCGCGGCGTGGGACGGGCTGGACGCCGGCCGGCTCGCGGACTTCTTCGCGGAGGACGGGACGTACCACAGCATGCCCCTGCCGCCCGTCACCGGCCGGGACCGGATACGGGCCTACTTCACCGACTTCCTGGCCCGGTTCAGCGCCGCCGAGTTCACCGTCCACCACCAGGCATCCTCGGCCACCGAGGGCGGGGGAGTGGTCTTCAACGAACGGACCGACACGATGACGCTCCGCTCGGGCGCGGTCGTCCGGGTACGGGTGACGGGCGTCTTCGAGGTCCGGGACGGGCTGATAGCGGCGTGGCGGGACTACTTCGACCTGGGGGCGGTGCGGTGAACCGGCCCGTCCGGCGGGCGGGCCGGCGTACGGGGACGACCGCGCGGCGCGTGGCTCCGGGCCCGAGGCGCGGCCGAGGAACGGGAGGGGACGCCCCGTAGTCATGCGCACGACAGTGCGCTAAGCATTCCGCATGACCACCCGCAGACGACGCAGAACCCCCGTCGCCGCCGCCCTCCTGGGCCTCCTCGCGGCCCTCGCCGCCCCGCAGGCGGGCGCCCGGGCCGCCGCGGATCCGCCCGCCCCCGCGCGGCACACCGTCGGCGACGTCACCGGCTTCACCGCCCACGGACCCGACTACCGGTTACGCGCGGGCGACGCCGAGGCCCGCGTCCGCTTCGTCACCCCGGACGCCTTCCGCCTCGAACTCGCCCCCGACGGAAAGTTCACCGACCCCACGGGCGAGGACATCGTCCTGCCGCAGGGCGCGCCCCCGCCCACCCGCTGGCGCGACCGCGGCGACCGCTACGAACTGAGCACCTCCCGCCTCACCCTGCGCGCCTACAAGGCACCGCTCCGCTTCGCCCTCCACCGCGCCGACGGCACCCGCCTCTGGTCCGAGACCAAGGGCCTGACCTGGGACAAGGACGGCACGACACAGACCCTCGCGCGCGGCGCCGACGAGCGGTTCTACGGCGCCGGCATGCAGAACGGCCGCGGCAACACCTCGCACCGTGACAAGAAGGTGGAGGTCGGCGTCGACTACAACTGGGACGACGGCGGCCACCCCAACTCCGTCCCGTTCTACCTCTCCTCGGCGGGCTACGGCGTCTACCGCAACACGTACGCCCCCAACACCTACGACTTCGCCGACCCGGTCACGGCCACCGCCCGCGAACAGCGCTTCGACGCGTACTACTTCGCGGGACGGACGCCGAAGGACGTCATCGGCGGCTACACCCGCCTGACCGGCCGCCCCTTCCTGCCGCCGCTGTACGGCCTGGAGGTCGGCGACTCCGACTGCTACCTGCACAACAAGAACCGCGGCGAACGCCGCACCCTCGACGCCCTCAAGGTCGCCGACGGCTACGTCGCTCACGACCTGCCGCTCGGCTGGATGCTCGTCAACGACGGCTACGGATGCGGCTACGAGAACCTCCCCGAGGTGAACAAGGGCCTCGCCGACCGCAAGATGACCATGGGCCTGTGGACCGAGGACGGCCTCGCGAAACTCGCCGACCAGGTGAAGGCCGGGCAGCGCGTCGCCAAACTGGACGTCGCCTGGGTCGGCGACGGCTACAAGTTCGCCCTCGACGGCTGCAAGGACGCGTACAAGGGCATCGAGGACAACAGCGACGCCCGCGGCTTCACCTGGGCCCCCGAGAGCTGGTCCGGCGCCCAGCGCTGCGGCGTCCAGTGGTCCGGCGACCAGAAGGGCTCGTGGGACTACATCCGCTGGCAGATCCCCACGTACGCGGGCGCGACCATGTCCGGCCTCGCCTACACTACCGGCGACATCGACGGCATCTTCGGCGGCAGTCCGAAGACGTACGTCCGCGATCTCCAGTGGAAGGCGTTCCTGCCGGCCGTGATGACGATGGACGGCTGGGCCCCGAGCGACAAGCAGCCCTGGCGGTACGGCGAGCCGTACACCTCGATCAACCGCAAGTACCTCAAGCTCAAGGAGTCCCTGCTCCCGTACATGTACACGTACGCGGCCGAAGCCACCCGCACCGGCGTCGGCCCGGTCCGCCCGCTGGCCCTGGAGTACCCGGACGACCCCAAGGCGGCTTCCGACGCGGCGAAGTACGAGTTCCTGACCGGCGAGTACTTCCTCGTCGCCCCCGTGTACGAGGACAAGGAGACCCGCGACGGCATCTACCTGCCGCGCGGCACCTGGACCGACTACTGGACGGGACGCACGTACCACGGCCCGACGACGCTGAACGGCTACCGCGCCCCGCTCGACACCCTCCCCCTCTTCGTGAAGGCCGGGGCGAACATCCCCATGTGGCCCGGCATCCGCTCCCACCGCGACCGCACCCCGGACTCCCCGCTCGCCTGGGACCTCTACCCGAAGGGCAGCTCGTCCTTCACCCTCTACGAGGACGACGGCGTCACCCGCGCCCACCGCACGGGCGCGTCGGCCCGCCAGACGGTGGCCGTCCACGCCCCGAGCACCGGCCGGGGCGACGTGACCGTCCGCGTAGGCGCCTCGCACGGTGCCTTCCAGGGCAAACAGGCCACCCGCCCCTACACCTTCGCCGTCCACTCCCGCACGGCCCCGCGAACGGTCCTCCTGGACGGCCGCCCCCTGCCGCGCGCCACATCCGACACCTCGTCCGCTCCCGGCTGGCGCTACGACCCCGCCGACCGCGGAGGCGCCATCCACATCACCACACCGAGCCGCTCCACGGACCACCCGTTCACGCTGAGGCTGCGCGGGGCGACCGCGATCGACTGACGCGAGGGCCCGGGCCCGGGCGGGGATCGGGAGCCGAAGGAACCTCCCTCGGGCCCACCACGTTCCCGTGTCATGACGAGCCTCCTGACGGGCCCGGGCCTGGCCCTCCTTATCGTCGTCCCCCTCTTCCTGGCGGCCGCCGGGCGCAAGGCCGTTCACCTGCTCCGGGGCAGTACGGCCGGCGCCGCGCGCGGAGCGGGCGCGACCGCCACGGAGGAGCTGCACGGACTCATGTACCCGGGCAAGCGCGCCCAGTTGGAGCAGCGGCGTATCGAACTGGTCCTGCGCGACGACGAACAGGACGGCGCCCCGCGCCGGACGGGCATCGACCTCGACGCGGGAACGGCGCACCTGTCACCCCGCGACCGCCCGCACTAGATTTGCCGCCATGCGACCCGCCCCCGACCTCCCCCGCGTCGAGTTCGCCTTCCCCGGCCCCCTCCGCGACCGCCTCGTCGCCGCCGTCCTCGACGGCACCAAGACCTCCACCACCGGCCTGGTCGCCGACTACGAACACGAGGGCGAGCCGCTGCCCCGCGCCGGCGAGCGGAGCGTCGTCGTCGACTCCGACGACCGGCCGGTGGCGGTCATCGAGACGACGGACGTCCGCGTCGTCCCGCTGTCCGACGTCGACTTCGCCCACGTCGTCGACGAGGGCGAGGGCGACGCTTCCGTCGCCGAATGGCGGGCGAACCACGAGTCGTTCTGGCACAGCACTGACATGCGGGCGGCTCTGGAGGAGCCGGATTTCACGGTGGACGACTCGACGTTGACGGTCCTGCAACGGTTCCGCCTGGTGGCGGATCTGCGGGGGCCCGCCGGGCGGTAGGGGCCGGGCGACGAGTGTCGCCTGTGGCGCCCCCGTGGGCCCGGAGCCCCGCCGAACGGCGCCCTACCGGGGTACGAGCCGGGCCGCCTCGCCGGCGGCTTCACGGAGGTCGTCGAAGCCGGTCGGAATCCGCCGGTCCTCCCCGGCCCATTCGGGGAGCACCCAGACCCGGTCCCCGGCGTACCGGCCCGGGGCCGGTGCGAACAGCTCGGCCCCCTTGGGGCGTGGCATCGCGCCCGGCACACTGCGGAACCCGGTTCCGGCGCCGAGAGGCACGAGCCACCACATCGCGCGTTCCATGCCTCCCATCAGGTACGGACCGACCGGGCGGTTCCGTTCTCTCAACAGCGTGACGGCCGCGGTCGCCAGGGTGAAGTCGAGCTGGACAACATCCCATGCGGTGCCGACGGTCAGCGGAGTGGTGCGCCCGGCCGACCAATGCGCCAAGGCGGTCCGCGGATCCTCCGCCGCGCGGGACAGCCACCGTGTCCATGCGGGGGCCTGTCGGAACGATGCGATGGGACTCACTTGTCTCTCCTCTGTTCCACTTCGGCCCACACCACTGCTCCCGCGGAGGTGTGGTCATGCCCGTACCGGTCCGCTTCGGCGAGGGCCGCGACGACGATCCGGCGGGCGGCGTCGCTCAACTCCCGTGGAAGGTTCACCTCCACACGGATCCGAGCGGGCGTCTCGTCGGTGTGCGGCGTCTGACCGGTTGCCGCGGCGAAACGCGCGGCCAGCGCCACGGCCTGGGCTTTCGCTGTAGGCACGGGTCTCCCTGTGAGCGGTCGGCTACGCCGCGTATTTCTAATGCATTAGAATCCAGCTAATGCACTAGGTTGTCAATGCCGCCGAACTCCACGCCTCACGGGGCAGCACGGGAAGAACCCATGGCCGCAGAACAACCGCCCTATATGCGCGTTGCCGATGACCTCCGCCGGCGGATCGCCCGGGGAGAGTGGTCCGTAGGGCAGCGTCTGCCGTCCCGGGCGCAACTCGCCCTCGACTACGGCGTCGGACCCAACGTGCTCCAGAAGGCTCAGGAACGCCTGATAGTGGAAGGGCTGTTGGAGGGCCGGGCGGGATCCGGCACCTACGTCCGGGAGCCGCGCCGGCGCCTGCGCATGATCCGGTCCCGCCACCGGGAGCAGCGCCGCGACTCGCCGTTCCGTTCGGACATGGAGGAACAAGGCCGGTCGGTCGGCTGGGAGTCGCACTCCGAGGCCCGGATCCCGGCGCCGGAGCACATCGCCGAGCGGCTGGCCATCGAACCGGGTGACCCCTGCGTCCGTACCCTCTACGAATTCCTCGCGGACGGTCAGCCGGTGCAGCTCTCCGAGAGCTGGGAGCCCATGGCGATCACCGGCGACACCCCGGTCGTGCTCCCCGAACTCGGTCCGTTCGCGGGCAAGGGCGTGGTGGAACGCATGCGGTCCATCGGTGTCGTGGTGGCGACGGCGGTCGAGGTACCGAGACCGTCACGGGCGACGCAGGCCCAGGCCAACCTTCTCGGCGTCAGCCTGGGTGACCTGGTCACCCGCATCGAGCGGACGTACCACGACGTGGACGGCCGCCCGGTCGAGACGGCCGACATCATCGTCCCGGACGCGCGATGGGAGATCGCCTACGAGATCGCGGTGGAGCGCCCGGAGGGCTGACGCCGGGGTCCGGACTCTGTGAGCGGGTGCGGGAAGGAGGGAGGATGAGCGGCCGGTGACCGCCAGGACCCAGCGCTTCCTGTACGCCGTCGTCTGCGCCGCCGGCCCCGCGCGGAACGCGACGCGGCTGCTCACCGCCGCGAAGGAACGAGGTGGGACGTCTGCGTCATCGCGACCCGCGCGGCGGTCGAGGGGGGACTCCTCGACGTCCCCTCGCTGGAAGCGGCGTCCGGGCGCCCTGTGCGCAGCACTTGGCGGCGCGTCGGCGACCGGAAGCGGAACCCGCCCGCCGACGCTCTCGTCGTGGCGCCCATGACCATGAACACGGCCAACAAATGGGCGGCGGGCATCGCCGACACCTACGCCCTCGGACTGCTCGCCGAAGCCGTCGGGCTCGGACTGCCGGTGGCCGCGCTGCCGTTCTGGTCCACCGCGCTGGACCGGCACCCGGCCACCCGCCGCTCGCTGGACGTCCTGCGGGCCACGGGCGTCAGGGTGGTGTACGGCGAGGGCGGGTGGACGCCGCACGAGCCGGGGACGGGGGAGCGGCGCGTGGACGCTTATCCGTGGGAACGGGTCCTGGACGCCGTCGAGAGCGCGGGGTGACCGGCCGCCGCCCGGCCGCCGCCGCTCCACCGCCCGGTGACCGCCGGACCGTGCGCCGTGAGGACAGGACTGTGCACGCGGTGCACAGCCGGCGCCGCCGGGCCGGCCCTACGGTGAATCCGGTCGCCGCTTCCGCCCCGCTCGCCTCCCCCGGGCGCGGGGGGCGGGAGCGGCCGTACCGATTCCCGAACCGGCCTCCGCGCCCGCGCCCCGCAGCGGCATGAGCGCGTGCCCTTGAAGAAAGACACCCCCATGCGTAAGTCCCGCCTCGTCCGCTCCCTGATCCTGTCCGGCGCCGGTCTGGCGCTCGCCGTCACGGGCACGCTCACGACCGCCGGCACGGCGCAGGCCCGCACCGAGTGGCGGCACATGTCGCACGTGTACATCAACCTGGCGGACGAGGGCGCCAGTGAGCACCAGCAGAACGACTACTCGACGTTCGTCCAGAGCCTCCGCAACGCCGCGGCCGGGTACAACACCCAGGAGACGCAGCTGGAGAACGTCGGCATCATCCAGGCGTCGCTGACCGCGCCGGACGACCGCGGCGCGCGGCACCAGGTCCGGATCTGGATCAACCCCTCCAACCTCTACATCTGGGGCTTCTCGAACGAGCGCGGCACCACGTACCAGTTCAACGACATCAACGGCGCGCTGGCCGGCCGGCTGCGGGAGACCACCGACCCGCGCCCGGACGTCGACATGAACGTCCAGACCCTGAACTTCGGCTCGAACTACAACTCCCTCACGGGCACCGCCGGCCGCGGCCGGGAGGCCATGACGATCAGCTACAACGACATCCGGGCCTCCCTCGTGCAGCTGGCGACCGTCAACAACCCGAATTCCGGCAACGAGCGCCAGAACACGGCCCGTTCGCTCAGCCTGGTGATCCAGATGCTCTCCGAGGCCGCCCGCTTCAACGATGTCGAGGGCACCTTCCGCACCGCCATGGGGACGTGGGAGTTCCAGTACGGCCTGCCGCACCAGCAGCAGGAGCTGGAGAACTCGTGGGACTCCCTCTCCGAGTACTACCACCGCGTCTCGGCGGGCCAGAACGCCACGGCCCCCTTCATCCCGTCGATCGGCCGGATCAACGGCCTGGATCAGGTGCGGCGGTACCTGCGCCTCGCGCTGGGCAGCACCGGCATGGCCAACGGCAACTGGAACCACGACGAGCTCTGACCGGCGCCGCCGCGGCGGGGGAGAGGAGAACGGTCCTCAGAACGGTCCTCCCCCCGGCCCGTGACACCGTGGCGAGATGCCGTGCGCCGGCCGCCCTATTGCTCCTCCTGCGTGTCGAACGGAGGAAGCATGCACGGTGAATCGAATCCGATGGAGAGTTCCGTCGCCTTCTCGGCAGCGGACTGGATGCCGATGAAAGGACCCCCGGACTCCGGCCTGGCTTCCAGGACCATGGTCTCCTTGGGGTGGCGACAGCGGCGGAACGTACTGACGCGGTACCCGTCCTTCTCCAGCGTCCCGCGGAGTCTCACGCCGGCCTCGTCGTGCTTCTCCGGTGGGAGATCCAGCCAAGCGGTGTACATCAGCACGTACCTGGCGTCGGTCGCGGACTCACCGTTCCTGCCCGCGCAAGGGATGAACTCGGCGGTCGGCTTGCGCTTTTTGTACTCACAGGCGAGCGGCCCGGGCCGCGGCGAGCCGGGGGAGGGGGCGGCGGGTCAGCTCAGCGGGTCGAGGCCCCGGGACGCCTTGTCGCGGATGTCCCGCAGCCACGCCTCGTGCGTGATGACGTCCTTGCCCTTCGGGATACGGATCCCGGGGTCCGCCCCGAAGTCCGAGTACTCCTCCGTCACACCCGTCTCGCCCTTGGAGCCCTTGCCGTGCTCCGCGCCCTTGACCGGCAGGTCGTCAGCGCCGATCCAGAGGTCGATGCCGACCTTGTCCAGACCGTCCTTGCGGTGGTCCTCCACGTACAGATCGCGGATCCAGCCCCGGATCGCGTCGCCCTTGTAGGCGGCCAGGTCGGCGAGGACGACCGTGCCCGCGAAGTGCGTGGCCTTGTGGCCGTTCACCGTCTCGCGGCCCACCTTGCGGACGTCCTTCGACGTGCGCAGGACGCCCAGCAGCTTGGGCAGCGAGCCCTCGGCGGTCTTGAGGACGTCCTCCGGCTTCGGCGGCTCCTCGCCCTCGTCCAGGAGGCTGCTGCTCATCCACCGGCCGCCGGCGATCTTGGCGTCGCGGGTGTAGAGCGTCCGGCCCTCGCTCATGGCGTGGTCGAAGCGCTCCGGCTCCTTCTTGCCGTTCTTCACCGTGGTCCGCCACGTCCTGCGCTCGGCCAGGTCCGGCTCGCGGGAGAAGGCGTACTCGCCGCGCTCCGTGCCGTTCACCTCGGTGACCTGCCGCTTCGTCCGGTAGGAGTTCGTCCCGGCGGTCTTCTCCGCCGCCGCCTTCAGGACGGCTCCGGGGTCGCGGGTGTCCTCCTTGCCGCCGCCGCAGGCGGTGAGCGAGAGGGCGAGGGCGGTCCCGGCGGCCGCGGAGACGTAGGTTCTGATCCTGATCGCCTTCACGGCCGTTCTGTCCTTTTGTCGAGCAAAGATGACGCACAGGTGCGAAAAGGAAGCGTACGTGTCGCTCGCGACGGACCGACGGCCGGGGCCGGGGCGCCGAAGGCGGAGGGGCGCCGCCCACCCGGCGGCGCCCCTCGGCCCAGCTCTCGCTCTCGCGGATCAGCTCTCGCGGATCAGCTGTCGCCCTTCGGCGGCGGACCGCTCTCGTCCTCACCGCCGCCGCCGCGCTCCCCGCCCGTACGGCCCTCCGGCCCGTCGGCGTCCCCGGGCCGGCCGGACTGCTCGGACTGCTGCTCGGGCTGCTGCTCGGGCTGTTCCTTCGCCGGCCGCCGCGGCGGACGCGTCCGCCCGCTCGTCGTGTCGCGCAGGTACGAGGCGTCCCGGCCGCCCGGCTCGCCGAGCCCCGGCTCGGCCGCCAGGCCGCCCGGCTGCCCGGACCCCGCGCCCGTACCCGGCCCGCCGGCGACACCGCCGGGCCCGCCGACACCGCCGGCCGCGCCCGGCCCCGCCCCGGGCCCCGACTGGCCGTCGCGCCGCCGCAGATACCGCTCGAACTCGCGGGCGATAGCCTCACCCGACGCCTCCGGCAGGTCGGCGGTGTCCCGCGCCTGCTCCAGCGACTGAACGTACTCCGCGACCTCGCTGTCCTCCGCCGCCAGCTGGTCCACGCCCAGCTGCCAGGCGCGCGCGTCCTCGGGCAGCTCGCCCTGCGGGATGCGCAGGTCGATGAGGTCCTCCAGCCGGTTCAGGAGGGCCAGCGTCGCCTTGGGGTTCGGCGGCTGCGAGACGTAGTGCGGCACCGCCGCCCACAGGCTGACGGTGGGGACGCCCGCGTGTGTGCAGGCCTCCTGGAGGATGCCGACGATGCCGGTCGGGCCCTCGTAGCGGGACTCTTCCAGATCCATGGTGCGCGCCAGGTCGGGGTCGGAGGTGACGCCGCTGACCGGCACCGGCCGGGTGTGCGGGGTGTCGCCGAGCAGCGAGCCCAGGATCACCACCATCTCCACGCCCAGCTCGTGGGCGAAGCCCAGGATCTCGTTGCAGAACGAACGCCAGCGCATGCTCGGCTCGATGCCCCGGACCAGTACCAGGTCGCGCGGTCTCCCGCCCGCCTCGCCCGTGCCGCCCGGGCCGCCGGTGCGCACCACGGACAGCCGCGTGGTCGGCCAGGTGATCTTGCGGACCCCGCCGTCCAGCCAGACGGTGGGCCGGTTGACCTGGAAGTCGTAGTAGTCCTCCGCGTCCAGCGCGGCGAAGACCTCGCCCTTCCACTCCCGGTCGAGATGCGCGACCGCACTGGACGCGGCGTCTCCGGCGTCGTTCCAGCCCTCGAAGGCACAGATCATGACCGGGTCGATCAGCTCGGGAACTCCCTCAAGCTCGATCACCCAGCGCCTCCTTCCGACCGGGGCGGAGGGGTCCCTTCCACCGCCGGTTGCCGTTCAGTGCAGTTGTTTGCAGGTCCAGTAACGTGCGCCCCCAAGCCTACGACTTCCGGGACCGCTGTCCGCAGTCCGCGCAAGGGATGCTCATCACCCTCACGTCACCGGGAGCCGTCACCGCCCCCGCCTACCCCACGCCTCGCGGTACGCACGCCAGTCGCCTTCCGTGGCCGCGAAGTCCACGTACAGGGCGACGCCGAACCGCTCGCGGTGCCGGTCCTCGCGCGTCAGTCCGAGCCGGGCGCCGCGCAGCGCGGCGGCGGCGGTCTCCGCCGAACCGTGGTGGCCCATGTCGTCGGTGTGGAAGAACGGCATTCCCATCAGCAGGTCGGTGCCGGCCGGGGTGACCTCCAGCGCGAGCCGGGTCTGCTGGGCGACGTACCCGCCGTACAGGCTCTCCCAGGGCAGCGCCGTGTCGTACGACATGACGGCGATCTGGTCGGTGCGCCGCGCCACCTTGGCGAAGTACCCCTGCGACCACCACTTGTGCCCGCCGAACGCCCGCGACGCCGCGTGCATCGACGGCAGCGGGTCGATCTGCTGGGCGGCCACCGAGAGCACCCCGCCGCCCGAACGGACCGCCGCGTGCAGGGAGTCCAGCAGCCGCAGGAAGCCGCCGTCGCCGTCGGGAACGGGCTCCACGTCCAGGTGGACGCCCTCGAAACCGGCCTTCAGCACCTGCCGTGCGCTCGTCACCACCGCGTCCCGGGTCCCGGCGGCCCCCAGCCGCAGCCCGCCCGTACCCCCGTGCGCGACCACGTCGCCGAGCCACGCCTGCACCCGGACCCCGGGCAGCTCGCGGTGGACGGCGTCGACCAGCCGGCGCGCGCCCCGGTAGGCGGACGCGGGCAGGGTGCCGTCGTGCTCCAGCGGGCCCGCGTGGACGTACAGGTCCCGGACGCCGGTGTCGCCGATGCGCCGCTTGAGCTCCGCCAGGTCCTTGTCCGTGCGGCGCCCGTCGACCCAGGCGTGCCCCAGCCAGACGGCGTCCCGCCCGCGCGTGACGGCGTCGTCGGCGGGCGAGCCCGCGTACGAGGCCCGCAGCGCCCCGGCGGCGCCTACCACCGGCACCGCCACGACGAGGAACAGGGCGAGTGCGATCCGCTTGACGGTACGCCTGCGCGGCAGGCGCCGGAGCCGGCGCAGCCGGGCCCGCATCTCCGGCCATGTCATGGAAGGCCCCCCTCTCTCCTCCAGGGACGGGGGAGGGACGCCATCGGTTGCCTCGTACAACGAGGGGGACGGGAAAGGGGAGGGACGTCACACGTCCCTCCCCTTCTCACCCGCCGGGGTGCGGCGGGGCTCAGCCCTTGCGCTCCAGCATGTCCTTCACCCGGGCGCGGACGTTCTCGTCGTCCAGGCCGCGGATGGTCAGCGTGGTGCGGCGGCGCAGCACGTCGTCGACCGTCTCGGCCCACTCGTAGTCGCGGGCGTAGGCGACCTGGGCCCAGATCTCCGGGCCGTCCGGGTGGATGCGCTCGCCGAGCTCCGGGTTCTCGTTGGCCAGGCGCGCGATGTCGAAGGACAGCGAGCCGTAGTGCGTGGCGAGGTGACGGGCGGTCAGCGGGTCCATCCGGGTGCCGGGCTCGCGGTCCACGAGCAGGCGGTGGGCGACCGCGTTGGGGTTGGCGACACCGGGCAGCGGGGTGCGGCGGACCAGGTTGGAGACGGGCTCCATCTCCTCGGTCAGCGGGCTGCCGGGCACCTTGGCCAGCTTGTTCATGACCGTACGGCCGATGTGGCGGTACGTGGTCCACTTGCCGCCGGCGACGGACAGCATGCCGCCCTTGCCCTCGGTGACCACGGTCTCGCGCTTGGCCTGCGCCACGTCGCCGGGGCCGCCCGGCAGCACGCGCAGACCGGCGAACGCGTAGGTCATCAGCGAGCGGTCGAGGTCCTCGTCGACGATGGAGAAGGCGGCCTCGTCCAGGATCTGCTGGATGTCCTCCTCCGTGGCGCGCACGTCGGCCGGGTCGCCCTCGTACTGGGTGTCGGTGGTGCCGAGGAGGAGCTGGTCCTCCCACGGGAGGGCGAAGGTGATGCGGTACTTGTCGATCGGGGTGGCCATGGCGGCCTTCCACGGCGACTTGCGCTTCATCACGATGTGCGCGCCCTTGGAGAGGCGGATGGAGGGGGCCGCGCCCTTGTCCTCCATCTTGCGCAGGTGGTCGACCCAGGGACCGGTGGCGTTGAGCACCACGCGGGCGTCGATGCCGAACTCGGTGCCGTCCACGCGGTCCTTGAGCTCCGCGCCGGAGACCTTGCCGTGCGTGAAGCGCAGGCCGGTGACCTCGGCGTGGTTGAGGACGACCGCGCCGGACTCGACGGCGGCGCGGACGGTCATCACGGCCACGCGCGAGTCGTTCATCTGGTGGTCGTAGTAGACCGCGACGGCCTTGAGGTTGTCCGTGCGCAGACCGGGGTTGTCGGCCTTGGCGCGGGACGGGGAGATCACCTTGCCGACGCCGTCGCCGAAGGCGGACAGCGCCGAGTAGGCGAAGACACCGGCGCCCAGCTTGGCGGCGCCGACCGGCCCGCCCTTGTAGACGGGCAGGTAGAAGGTGAGCGGGTTGACCAGGTGCGGGGCCACGTCCTTGGCCAGCACCCGGCGCTCGTGGTGGTTCTCCGCGACCAGCTTGACCGCGCCGGTCTGCAGGTAGCGCAGACCGCCGTGGACGAGCTTGGAGGACGCGGAGGAGGTGGCGCCGGCGAAGTCGCCGGCGTCCACCATCGCGACCCGCAGTCCCGACTGCGCGGCGTGCCAGGCGACCGAGGTGCCCAGGATGCCGCCACCGATGACCAGGAGGTCGTACGTCGCGTTGGACAGGCGCTCCCGGGTCTCGGCGCGGCCCGGGTTGGCACCGGCGGCCGGGTGCGTTCCCAGGGTGGGCACGCTCTGCGGGGTAGTCATGAGTTGCTCCTCAGTCAGCTCTCGTCGTCGATCCAGCCCATGGTCCGCTCGACGGCCTTGAGCCAGTTCTTGTACTCGCTGTCACGCTTGTCAGCGTCCATGCGGGGGGTCCACTCGGCGGCCCGGCGCCAGTTGGCGCGGAGGGCGTCGGTGTCGGGCCAGAAGCCGACGGCCAGGCCGGCGGCGTAGGCGGCGCCGAGGCAGGTCGTCTCGGCGACCATCGGGCGCACCACGGGCGCGTCCAGGAAGTCCGAGAGGGTCTGCATCAGCAAGTTGTTGGAGGTCATGCCGCCGTCGACCTTGAGCGCGGTCAGCTCGACGCCGGAGTCCTTGGTCATGGCGTCGGTGATCTCGCGGGTCTGCCAGGCGGTCGCCTCGAGCACGGCGCGGGCGATGTGCGCCTTGGTGACGTAGCGGGTCAGGCCCGCGATGACACCGCGCGCGTCGGAGCGCCAGTAGGGGGCGAACAGGCCGGAGAAGGCCGGCACGAAGTACGCGCCGCCGTTGTCCTCGACGCTGGAGGCGAGGGTCTCGATCTCGGCGGCGGACTTGATGAGGCCCATCTGGTCGCGCATCCACTGCACCAGCGAACCGGTGACGGCGATGGAGCCTTCCAGGGCGTAGACGGGCTTCTGGTCGCCGATGCGGTAACCGACGGTGGTCAGCAGGCCGTTGTACGACTGGACGGGCTCGTCGCCGGTGTTCATCAGCATGAACGTTCCGGTGCCGTAGGTGGACTTGGCCTCGCCCTTGTCGTAGCAGGTCTGGCCGAACAGGGCGGCCTGCTGGTCGCCGAGCGCGGAGGCGACGGGGACGCCGTCCAGGGCGCCGCCCTTGGCGTTGCCGTAGACCTCGGCGGAGGAGCGGATCTCCGGCAGCACGGCGGCCGGGATGCCCATGGAGGAGAGGATGCGCTCCTCCCACTCCAGGGTGCGGAGGTTCATCAGCATGGTGCGGGAGGCGTTGGTGACGTCCGTGACGTGCACACCGCCGTCCACGCCACCGGTGAGGTTCCAGATGACCCAGGAGTCCATGGTGCCGAAGAGGATGTCGCCGCGCTCGGCGCGCTCGCGCAGGCCCTCGACGTTGTCCAGCAGCCAGCGGACCTTCGGACCGGAGAAGTAGGAGGCCAGCGGGAGGCCGGTCTCGCGGCGGAAGCGGTCCTGGCCGACGTTGCGGCCGAGCTCGCGGCAGAGGCCGTCGGTGCGGGTGTCCTGCCAGACGATGGCGTTGTGGACGGGCTCACCGGTGTTCTTGTCCCACATCAGCGTGGTCTCACGCTGGTTGGTGATGCCGATCGCCTTGACGTCGGCGGCCGTGATGCCGGCCTTCTCGACGGCACCGGCGACGACCTGCTGGACGTTGGCCCAGATCTCCTTGGCGTCGTGCTCGACCCAGCCCGGCTTCGGGAAGATCTGCTCGTGCTCCTTCTGGTCGACGGAGACGATGCGGCCGTCGCGGTCGAAGACGATGCAGCGGGACGAGGTCGTGCCCTGGTCGATGGCCGCGATGAACGGTCCGTGACCGTGGGTGCCGTGGGTGCTGGTCATGTGGTCTCTTGCTCCTGAAGTCTGAGGGTCTCGGCTGTCGTGCGTCAGAACGCGAGCTTGTGGATACCTGCCGCCAGGGCGGCGCCGGCCAGCGGGCCGACCACCGGGATCCAGGCGTAGGACCAGTCGGATCCGCCCTTGTTGGGCAGCGGAAGCAGCGCATGCACGATACGCGGGCCGAGGTCGCGCGCGGGGTTGATCGCGTAACCGGTGGGGCCGCCCAGCGAGAGGCCGATGCCGACGACCACGAACGCGGTCATCAGGACGCCGGTGCCGCTGACGGCCAGACCCTCCGTCAGGCCCTGGGTGAGGATGGCGAGGACGAGCACGGCGGTGCCGATGATCTCCGTCGCGAGGTTCTGCGCGACGTTCCGGATCTCCGGACCGGTGGAGAAGATGCCGAGCACCGGGCCGGCCTGCGGAGTGGCGGTCTGGTCGACCATCCCCTCCTTGGGGTTCAGCGTCGCCACCAGCTCCGGGTCGGTCAGGTGCGCCTGGAACTGTCCGTAGTAGGTGACCCAGACCAGCGCCGCGCCGATCATCGCGCCGAGCATCTGGGAACCGATGTAGAGGGGAACGTCACCCCACTTGGTGGCACCGTCTATCGCCAGGCCGAGCGTGACGGCCGGGTTGAGGTGGGCACCGGAGGGCTTGGCGATGTACGCGCCCGTCAGCACGGCGAAACCCCACCCGAAGGTGATGGCGAGCCAGCCCGCGTTCAGCGCCTTCGAGCGCTTCAGGGTGACGGCGGCACAGACGCCACCGCCGAGCAGAATCAAGACGGCGGTACCGATGGTCTCGCCGATGAAGATGTCGGAGCTGGACACCCGCGACTCCTTTGTCCTTCGTCCAGGGGAAGGCGAACCCCGGGTGGCTCCGGCGGTCCGCGCCCTCCGTGAGGGCGGTGATCGGTCCCATGGCACTGCAGCCCTGCAGCACTGCACGCACTGCACACCATAGCGAATATTGTCGTCAGGTGTTCGACAATGCCGACCGATGCACGGCAGTTTTCTGCACCGTAAGGGGCCCGTCAAGGGTTCTGTGACCGGAAACTCCCGGCCAACTGACCTGAAATGTACGTTTGGATACCGGCCGGTAACGAAGGGGTCTCGCGGGGTTGCGGGAGGCCTGCGGGCGGGTCCTCGGACGGGCCGGCGGACGGGGTCGGGGCCGGGG
>NZ_JBPQTX010000129.1:0-18311 GCF_051386555.1 Streptomyces sp. URMC 126 | reverse complement strand
AGCGGCGCGCGCCCCGCTCCTCCACTCCGTCATCCGGCGCGGCCGGGGTGGCCCGGGCCGCGGCCAGGCGCAGCGGGCGGAAGGCGGCGGCGCCCGCGGCGCGGACCAGCCGGGCGAGGGCGGCCTCGCCCCGGGCGAGCCAGGCGGCGGCCAGCAGGCCGGCCGCGAGGTGGCCGGCGAGCAGCAGCCAGGGGCCGGCGCCGGTGCCGGCGGCGCGGGCCAGCGCGCCGCCCGTGCCGCCCGGGCCGCAGATCAGGGTGAGGGCGCCGGGCAGCGGGTGGCCGGCGGCGTCGTAACAGGTGTCCTGCCCGGTGCCGAGCGCGGCGCCGGCGGCCAGCTCCAGGGGGACCAGGAGGGCGGCGATGCGCCCGAACCGCCGCTCGCGGCCGTACAGGGCCCAGGCCGCGGCGTAGACCCCGGCGGCGACCGCGGCCACCACGGTCACGGGCAGCCGCCGGCCGGACAGCAGGATGTGCGAGGAGGTGGACAGCAGTACGCACAGCGCCGTGAACAGGGCCGCCCGCAGGGCCCGCGACGGTGCTGCCGATATGTCCATATAGCGAGTCTGGCACGTTCCGCGGTAAGCGCTGCTTAAGGAGCGATTCATACTGGTCGTACTCGAATGTTCATGCGAAGGGTCGCCCGTGGCGCTGGCGGCCCCCGGGGGCACCGTGGCGCCGGAGGCGGGCCGGTACCCTTCAGGACTGCCGAGTCTCCTGTTCGTCCCCCCGTTCCCGCCCGCCCCGCCGGAGGTCCTCCACCGTGAGCAAGCCGCCCTTCACGCACCTGCACGTCCACACCCAGTACTCGCTGCTGGACGGTGCCGCGCGGCTCAAGGACATGTTCTCCGCGTGCAAAGACATGGGCATGACGCACATCGCCATGACCGACCACGGCAACCTGCACGGCGCCTACGACTTCTTCCACCAGGCCAAGAAGGCCGAGATCACCCCGATCATCGGCATCGAGGCGTACGTGGCCCCCGAGTCCCGCCGCAACAAGCGGCGCATCCAGTGGGGCCAGCCGCACCAGAAGCGCGACGACGTCTCCGGCTCCGGCGGTTACACCCACAAGACCATCTGGGCGGCGAACAAGACCGGCCTGCACAACCTCTTCCGGCTCTCCTCCGACGCCTACGCCGAGGGCTGGCTCACCAAGTGGCCCCGGATGGACAAGGAGACCATCGCCCAGTGGTCCGAGGGGCTGATCGCCTCCACCGGCTGCCCCTCCGGCGAGCTCCAGACCCGGCTGCGCCTCGGCCAGTACGAGGAGGCCCGCAAGGCGGCGGGCGAGTACCAGGACATCTTCGGCAAGGACCGCTACTTCCTGGAGCTGATGGACCACGGCATCGAGATCGAGCGCCGGGTCCGCGAGGACCTGCTGAAGATCGGCAAGGAGCTGGGCATCCCGCCGATCGTCACCAACGACTCGCACTACACCTACGCGCACGAGGCCAGCGCCCACGACGCCCTGCTCTGCATCCAGACCGGCAAGAACCTCTCCGACCCCGACCGCTTCAAGTTCGACGGCTCCGGCTACTACATCAAGTCCACCGACGAGATGTACGCCGTGGACTCCTCCGACGCCTGGCAGGAGGGGTGCCGCAACACCCTGCTGGTCGCGGAGCAGATCGACACCTCCGGCATGTTCGAGAAGCGCGACCTCATGCCGAAGTTCGACGTCCCCGAGGGGTACACCGAGGTCACCTGGTTCCAGGAGGAGGTCCGGCGGGGCATGGCCCGCCGCTTCCCCGGCGGGGTGCCCGAGGACCGCCAGAAGCAGGCGGAGTACGAGATGGACGTCATCATCCAGATGGGGTTCCCGGGCTACTTCCTCGTCGTCGCCGACTTCATCATGTGGGCGAAGAAGAACGGCATCGCCGTCGGCCCCGGCCGAGGCTCCGCGGCCGGCTCGATCGTCGCGTACGCCATGGGCATCACCGACCTCGACCCGATCCCGCACGGTCTGATCTTCGAGCGGTTCCTCAACCCCGAGCGCGTCTCCATGCCCGATGTCGACATCGACTTCGACGAGCGCCGGCGCTCCGAGGTGATCCGGTACGTCACCGAGAAGTACGGCGCCGACAAGGTCGCCATGATCGGCACCTACGGCACCATCAAGGCCAAGAACGCGATCAAGGACTCGGCCCGCGTCCTCGGCTACCCGTACGCCATGGGCGACCGCATCACCAAGGCCATGCCCGCCGACGTCCTCGGCAAGGGCATCCCGCTCTCCGGCATCACCGACCCCAACCACCCGCGCTACAGCGAGGCGGGCGAGGTCCGGGCGATGTACGAGAACGAGCCGGACGTGAAGAAGGTCATCGACACCGCGCGCGGCGTCGAGGGCCTGGTCCGCCAGATGGGTGTGCACGCGGCCGGCGTGATCATGTCCAGCGAGACGATCACCGACCACGTCCCGGTCTGGGTCAGGCACTCCGACGGCGTCACCATCACCCAGTGGGACTACCCGAGCTGTGAGTCGCTCGGCCTGCTGAAGATGGACTTCCTCGGCCTGCGCAACCTCACGATCATGGACGACGCCGTCAAGATGGTGAAGGCCAACAAGGGGATCGACATCGATCTCCTGAGCCTCCCGCTCGACGACCCCACGACCTTCGAGCTGCTCCAGCGCGGTGACACCCTCGGCGTCTTCCAGTTCGACGGCGGGCCCATGCGGTCCCTGCTGCGGCTGATGAAGCCCGACAACTTCGAAGACATCTCCGCCGTGTCCGCCCTGTACCGGCCGGGCCCGATGGGCATGAACTCGCACACCAACTACGCGCTCCGCAAGAACGGCCAGCAGGAGATCACGCCGATCCACCCCGAGCTGGCGGAGCCGCTCGAAGAGGTCCTCGGCGTCACCTACGGTCTGATCGTCTACCAGGAGCAGGTGCAGAAGGCCGCCCAGATCGTCGCCGGGTACTCGCTCGGCGAGGCCGACATCCTCCGGCGCGTGATGGGCAAGAAGAAGCCCGACGAGCTGGCGAAGAACTTCGTCTTCTTCAAGGAGGGCGCGAAGAAGAAGGGCTTCTCGGACGAGGCCATCCAGGCGCTCTGGGACGTGCTGGTCCCGTTCGCCGGCTACGCGTTCAACAAGGCGCACTCCGCCGCGTACGGCCTGGTCTCCTACTGGACCGCCTACCTCAAGGCCAACCACCCGGCCGAGTACATGGCGGCGCTGCTCACCTCCGTCAAGGACGACAAGGACAAGTCCGCGACGTACCTCAACGAGTGCCGGCGCATGGGCATCAAGGTGCTCCCGCCGAACGTCAACGAGTCCGAGGCCAACTTCGCCGCCCAGGGTGACGACGTGATCCTCTTCGGCCTCACCGCCGTCCGGAACGTCGGCGCCAACGTCGTCGACTCGATCATCCGCTGCCGCAAGTCCAAGGGGAAGTACACCTCCTTCCCCGACTTCCTGGACAAGGTCGAGGCGGTCGTCTGCAACAAGCGCACCGTCGAATCGCTGATCAAGGCGGGCGCCTTCGACGAGATGGGGCACACCCGCAAGGGCCTCACCGCGCACTACGAGCCGATGATCGACAATGTGGTGCAGGTCAAGCGCAAGGAGGCCGAGGGGCAGTTCGACCTCTTCGGCGGCATGGGCGAGGAGGACAGCGGCGGCGAGCCGGGCTTCGGCCTGGACGTCGAGTTCTCCGACGTCGAGTGGGAGAAGTCCTACCTGCTCGCGCAGGAGCGCGAGATGCTCGGCCTCTACGTCTCCGACCACCCGCTCTTCGGCATCGAGCACGTCCTCAACGACAAGGCCGACGCCGGGATCAGCCAGCTCACCGGCGGCGACTACTCCGACGGCGCGATCGTCACCATCGGCGGCATCATCTCCGGCCTCCAGCGAAAGATGACCAAGCAGGGCAACGCCTGGGCGATCGCCACCGTCGAGGACCTGGCCGGCTCCATCGACTGCATGTTCTTCCCCGCCACCTACCAGTTGGTCTCCACCCAGCTGGTCGAGGACGCCGTCGTCTTCGTCAAGGGCCGGCTGGACAAGCGGGAGGACATCCCGCGCCTGGTCGCCATGGAGCTGATGGTCCCCGACCTGTCCAACGCGGGCACCAACGCGCCCGTGATCATCTCCATCCCCACGGTGAAGGTCACCCCGCCGCTGGTCGAACGGCTCGGCCAGGTGCTCACCCACCACCGGGGCTCCACCGAGGTGCGCATCAAGCTCCAGGGGGCGCGGAAGACGACCGTCCTGCGGCTGGACCGGCACCGGGTCAACCCCGACCCGGCCCTCTTCGGCGACCTGAAGCAGCTGCTCGGGCCGTCCTGCCTGGCGGGCTGACGCCCGGCCGGACGGTACGAACGGACGCGGGCGCACGGCCCAGGCGAACGGCCGTGCGTCAACGCTCCGACGCGACGGAGGGCGCGCCCGCAGACCGCGGGCGCGCCCTCACGCGCATCCAGGCGCCGGTCAGTTGTGGCCGAAGCGCTTCTGCCGGCTCTTGTGGGCCACGTCCGCCGGGGTCACCCGCGTCGAATGGGCCTCCATGGCCGACTTCTGCGCCTGCTCCTGACCGCGCTCGGTCTGCGCCGCCTTCTGCTGACTCCGGTCCTGCTTCTTGTTCTTGGCCATGGCCGTTGTTCGCCTCCACTCCGGATGCCCCCCGGTGTCTCCGCACAACACCCTGGCATGTGCCGACGAAACCCGCATTTCGGTCCATAACCATGTGTGACAGCGATACTTCTCGGCCGCACCCCGTATCCGCCACGCCGATGATCCAGTTCGGACTGATAACCCCCGTGCGGTCGGGCAGACTCCTGGGAAAGCCATGTGACATCCGGGGCACTGCCGTGCCGGGGGCGACCGCATCACCCGACATGCCGGACATGCTGGACATACGGAGAGAAGGTGCACCGTGGACCGCTGCGTCGTCCTGGTGGACGCCGGGTACCTGCTGGGCGCCGCCGCCAGCCTGCTGGCCGGGGAACCCGCCCGGTCCCGCATCACCGTCGACCACACCACCCTCATCCAGGGCCTGCGCGAACGCGCCGAGGACGACACCCAACGCCCCCTGCTGCGCATCTACTGGTTCGACGGCGCCCCCGACCGGGTGCCCCAGCCCGAGCACCGCCGGCTGCGCGTGATGCCCCGGGTCACCGTCCGGCTCGGCGCCCTCACCCGCACCGACGGCCGCTGGGCCCAGAAGGGCGTCGACGCGGCCATGCACGCCGAGCTCACCGAACTCGCCCGCAACCGGGCCTGCTCCGACATCGTCCTCGTCACCGGCGACGGCGACCTGCTCCCCGGCCTGATGTCCGCCAAGGAACACGGCGTCGCCGTCCACCTCTGGGCCGTCCAGGCCGCCGACGGCGACTACAACCAGTCCGAGGACCTCGTCGCCGAGGCCGACGAACGCCGCGTCCTCGACCGCACCTGGATCACCCGCGCCGTGCGCGCCCGCGAGCTCACCGGCCCCTGCGCCCCCGCCCCCACCGCCGAGCCCGAGATCGCGGCGATCCTCTCCGCGCCGCTGCCCGAGACCGCCGGGGCGGGGGAGCGGGTGGGGGCGCCGACCGCCCCCGCCGCGCCGCGCGAACCCGTACGCAACGGGGTGCGGTCCGCGTCCGCGCCCGCCGCGGGTGCCGAGCGGGGCGACGGGTCGGTCACCCGGACCGTGCCCACCCCCAAGGACCTCGCCGTCCTCGGCAAGGGGCCCGCCGCCGGGCCGGCCGTCTCCCCGCCGTCCGCCCTCGGCCACCCCAACGCCACCCTGCGCTGGTCCTCCGACCGGGGGATGGTCGACCGGGGCCCCGGCAACGGTTCCGGCGAGCCGCCCGAGATCGCCGCCCTGCCGACGCTCGCCCAGCTCACCAGCGCCGAACAGCGGTGGGCCGACAGGGAGGAGGACATCACCACGGTGGGTGGTGATCCTTTCGAGGTGGGGCAGGTGTTCGCCCGGCGGTGGACCGAGCGGATCACCGATTCCGTGCATCTGCAGCATCTGTCGACGGAGTATCCACGGATTCCGCATCGGATCGACGGGGAGTTGCTGCGGTACGCGGCGAGGTTCGGATTGCTGGCGCACAAGGACGATCAGATCGACGAGCGGGATCGGTACGCGATCCGGGCCGGCTTCTGGCGGGAGATCGACGCGCGGACGGCAGCGGAGCATGCGCCTGCCGGCGATTGAGGGTGCCCCGGTCCCTCCCTTTCACCGTTTCTCGGGGGGGCGAGCCCCCCCGCCCCCGAAGCGCCCTGCGGGCGCTGTCCTCAAACGTCGGACGGGCTGATACAGCCCGTCCGGCGTTTGAGGGGCGGGACCGGGGCAACACCCTCGTACCCCCGTCGCAGTCGTCGCCCGCCGTACGCGTACCCTCATAGCTCGTGAGGATGGGCGTGAAGCAGGCGGCAGGGCACGCCGGAGAGCCGGTGGTGTGCTCCGTGCGCGGTCTGGTGAAGACGTACGCCGCCGCTCGCGGCCGTCGCGGAAGACCGGCCGAACAGGAGGTCCGCGCCAGCGACGGCATCGACCTCGACGTCCGCCGAGGCGAGATCTTCGGCCTGCTCGGCCCCAACGGCGCCGGCAAGACCACCCTCGTCCGCCAGCTCACCGGCCTCCTCCGCCCCGACGAGGGCACGGTCGAGCTGCTCGGCCACGACCTCGTCCGCCATCCCGACCGGGCGGCGCGGCTCGTCGGCTACCTCGGACAGCAGTCGACCGCGCTGGACGAGCTGACGGTGGCGCTGGCCGCCGAGACGACCGGGCGGCTGCGCGGCCTGGGGCTGCGGGCGGCGCGCGCCGAACGGGACGCGGTCCTCGACGAACTCGGGCTGGGCCCGCTCGCGGGCCGGCCGCTGAAGAAGCTCTCCGGCGGCCAGCGCCGCCTCGCCTGCTTCGCCGCCACCCTCGTCGGCGACCGGCCGCTGCTGATCCTGGACGAGCCGACCACGGGCATGGACCCGGTCGCCCGGCGCGCCGTGTGGGCCGCCGTCGACCGGCGGCGCGCCGAGCGCGGTGCCACCGTCCTGCTCGTCACGCACAACGTCATCGAGGCCGAGACCGTCCTCGACCGGGTCGCCGTGCTGGAGCGCGGGCGCATCATCGCCTGCGACACCCCGGCCGGACTCAAGGAGCTCGTCGCGGACGAGGTGCGGCTCGACCTCGTCTGGCGCGACGCGCCGCCGCTCGACGTCCCCGAGGTCGCGGCGCTCCGCGACACCGCCACCGAGACCGGCCGCCGCTGGTCGCTGCGGCTCGGCCACGCCGAGGCGCGGGCGGCCGTCGCCGCCGTCACCGGGGGCCCCGCCTTCGCCGCGCTCGACGACTTCACGCTCGCCACGCCCAGCCTGGAGGACGTCTACCTCGCGCTGGGCGGCCGCGCGGAAGGTCTGGTGAAGGGATGACCGGGCCGGCCGCGTTGACTGTGCCGACAGGGGCCCGCGGAACGTCCGTCGCCGTGCCGCCGCCCGTACCGAACAGGAGTCGTTCCGCGTGAGTGCTGTGTCCGCAGAAGCGGTGACCGGGAAGGTACGGGAACGGGGTGCGGTCCGGCCCCGGCCGACGGGCGGGGAGCCCGCCCCGCTGGCGCCGCGCGCGCGGCTGCTGCCCGCGCTGTCGGCCGTCTACCGGGCGCAGCTCTCCCGCGCCCGGGTGGCGCGGATCCCGCTGCTGTTCGTGGCGACCTTCCAGTCCGTCGGCATCATGATCCTGATGCGCGGGGTCGTGGACGGCGGCGACGAGGCGCGGGCCGTGGTGGCCGGCTCCAGTGTGCTGGTGGTCGCGTTCGTCGCGCTCAACCTGCTCGCCCAGTACTTCGGCCAGCTGCGCGCGAGCGGAGGGCTCGACCACTACGCGACGCTGCCCGTGCCGCCCGCCGCCGTGGTGCTGGGCGCGGCGGGCGCCTACGCGTCGTTCACCGTGCCCGGGACGGCCGTCACCGCCGTCGTCGGGAGCGTGCTGTTCAAGCTGCCGCTGGCGCACCTGTGGGTGCTGGCCGGCGTCATTCCGTTGTCCGGGGCCGCCCTGGCCGGGCTCGGGGCCGCCCTCGGGCTGCTCGCGCCCCGGCAGGAACTGGCGACGCTGCTGGGCCAGCTCGGCATGTCGGCCGCGCTGCTGCTCGGCGTCCTGCCCGCCTCGCACATGCCCGCCCCGATCGCCCTCGCCCGCGACCTGCTGCCGTCGACGTACGGCGTGGAGGCGTTCGCCCGCAGCTTCGACGCGCACCCCGACTGGCTGCGGGTCGCCGCGGACCTCGGCGTCTGCGCCGGCGTCGGCGTGGTCTCGCTCGCCGTCGCCACCTGGGCGTACCGCCGGGCGGCGGTGCGGTGACGCGCCGCGTCGTCCGTCCTGCCGCCGACGCCGCGTCCTCGACCTGGCACGATGGCGGGGTGACCGCTCCACTGACCCCCGACCACCAGCCACCTCCCAGCCCCTCCTACGAGAGCCGCGGCGGCCGGGCCGCCCTCCTCGACGCGGTGCGCGCCGAACTGCCCGCCGCCGGCGTCGTCGCCGCGGCCGTGACGGTCTCCGGGGCGCTCTTCGGACTGCTGTGGGTGTGGCTCGCCCCCCATGTGCCGCTGATCTCTGACGGCCGGGCCGTGTTCCTCAAGAACTCGGAAGGCGAGCAGGCGATCGGCGCCGACGGCACGTTCGCCCTGCTGGGCCTGGGCTTCGGCGTGGTCGCCGCGGCCCTGGTGTTCCTCTTCCGGCGGGCCGGCGGCATCGCCGTCGTCGCCGCCCTGGCGGCGGGCTCGCTGCTGGCGTCCGTGCTCGCCTGGCGGCTGGGCGTCTGGCTCGGGCCGTCCTCCGACGTGGCGGCCCACGCGCGGGCTGTCGGCAAGGGGGTCGTCTTCGACGCGCCGCTGCGGCTGGGGGCGAAGGGGATGCTGCTGGCTTTCCCGATCGCGGCGATGGCCGTCCACCTGGCGCTCACCGCGGCGTTCGGGCCGCGGGACCCGGAGCCGGGCCCGCCGTGGGAGGCGGGCGCCGGCTCCCGTTGAGCTCAGGCCGGCCGGCGGCCGTGGTTCGCCCGGTTCTTCTTGAGCCGCCACTTGCGCTTGCGGGTGCGCTTGGACATGCGGGCCCTTTCGTGGGCGGTCGGTTGACGCGTCGCGCTCCTGTCGTAGCGCGGTACGCCGCCGGCGTCCAGGGGGTGTGCCCCGGTCCCGCCCCTTCGCCGATTCCCGGGGGTGGCCCCCGGACCCCCTGAAACCGCGCTCCGCGCGGTTGTCCTCAAGCGCCGGACGGGCTGGAGTGTGCCTGAGCCGGCGCTATCAGCCCGTCCGGCGTTTGAGGACGAGCGGCGAAGCCGCGACAAGCGGGGTCTGGGGCGCAGCCCCAGGAAACGGCGAAGGGGCGGGTCTGGGGCCCCCTCACCCCCGCGCGATCTCCGCGACCTTCGCCCCCGTCAGCCGCACCAGCACTTCCGGCTCCAGCTCCACCTCCAGCCCCCGGCGCCCCGCCGACACATGGATCGTGGCGTGGACGAGAGCCGACGCGTCGACCGCCGTAGGCAGCCGCTTGCGCTGCCCCAGCGGCGAGATGCCGCCGCGCACGTACCCCGTGGTGCGTTCCGCCGCCGCCGGGTCCGCCATCGTGGCGCGCTTGGCGCCGAGTGCCGCCGCCAGGGCTTTGAGGTCGAGGGAGCCGCTGACGGGGACGACGGCCACCGTGAGGGTGCCGTCGACCTCCGCCACCAGGGTCTTGAAGACGCGGCCGGGCTCGACACCGAGAGCGTCGGCGGCCTCCTCGCCGTAGGACGCCGACGCCGGGTCGTGGGTGTAGGAGTGCAGGGAGAACGGGACGCCCGCCTTCTCCAGGGCGACCACGGCGGGGGTGCCGCCCGACGTCCCCGCGGCCTTCTTCGCCAACGCGCCTTCGCCTCCGCTCAGTTGGGGCTGGTCGGCCGCCGGGTGAAGTCCACCGCCGGCAGCGAGGGGAGCTTACCGATCAAGGCCGTCTCGGCGCGCAGCAGTCTCAGCTCGTCCGCCAGCCGGGACGCGGTGTCCGGCGCCTGGAGCAGCCGTTGCTTGGCCGGGACGTCGAGCATGGTGGCGGAGGCGACCAGGTACGACAGCACGGACGGCTCCTCCGGGATGTCCTGCCGGCCGGACAGGGTCCGTTCGCTGGCTCCCGCCAGCCGCTTCTGGTACGCGCGGAACGCCCGCAGCACCCCGGAGGCGAGCGCGCCGGCCCCCTCGCCGGGACGTTCCTCCAACTCCTCCGTCTCTCCGGTGAGGAACGGGCCGGAGGCGTTGACGGACAGCAGCCGGAACCGGGTCGTGCCGGTGGCCAGGACCTCGAACGTGCCGTCCGGCCGCTCCCGCAGGGTCGCGGCCTCCGCGACGCAGCCCACGGCGTGGAACGCGGTCATCGGGTCCGGGCCGAAGCCCGTCGCCGGGCCGGGCTCCGGGCGGGTGTCCGTCGGCAGCCCGGGGGCGCTGGGCGCCACTTCGAATCCGTCGCGGATGGCCACGACGCCGAACCGGCGCGGGGCGTCGTCGGGCAGCTCCGCGAGGTGGCGCATCATCGCGCGGTACCGCCGCTCGAAGACGTTCAGAGGCAGGACGAGGCCCGGGAACAGCACCGAGTTGAGGGGGAAGATCGGGAGGCGCGCGGTGGTCACAGCCGGTAAGCCTAGGCCCTGCGGGCCCTGGAGCGCTCCCTTCCGCTCCCGTCCCGCCTCCGGCCCCGGCCCTCCGTCACTGGCGGCGCAGCAGCCGTGACGCGCCCGCCGCGACCGTGGTGGCCAGCACCCAGCCGACCAGGACCAGTACCGTGGCCAGCCACTGCCCCGTCCCGCTGGTCTTCCACGCCGCGCCCTGCCCCAGGTCCACGACGGGCAGCAGCAGGTCGAGGGTGTAGAGCGCGGCGTTCCAGGTGGGCGAGCCCTCCTGGGGTTTCACGGGAGGGAGGGGGTGGCGGGCGAACCACAGGGTGCCGAGCGCCCAGAGCACCGCCATCCACAGCGCGGCCCGGCCGGGGCGGTAGCCGTAGGCCACCGTCCAGTCCTGGAGGTACCCCCACGCCTTCCCGGCCAGCGGCAGCGTCTCGCGGCGGCGGCGCTGTTTGGCGAGCAGCACCGCCCGGGCGTCGGTGTCCTCGCCGCTGACCCGCAGCGAGGCGGCCAGGCACTCGTAGGGTTCGGGCGCGTACTCGGGCGTCGCGGCGGCCACCCACTCCAGCCGCCGGGCCAGCGGAAACGAGCCGTGCGGTATCAGCGTCTCGTACGAGAACCCGGCCATCACCAGCCCGCCCGGGCCGGGCCAGCTCTCCCACCGGTCGACGAGGTTGACCACCCGCGCGCCGGACAGCACCACCCGCCCGTGCTCCGGCCGCTGGCCGAGGAAGCGCAGCTCCGGCGTCTGGATCCGGCGCAGCGAGACCTCCTGGCCGTCGGAGAGCACCAGCCGCGCCCCGCTGAAGTCCAGCGCGTCCCCGAACCGGCCGTCGTCCAGCCGCATCCCGCCCTCGCAGCTGAAGTTCCGCAGCCGCGTCCCGTAGGCCGGGCCCGTCGGGGAGATCCCGTACGGGGGCGTGGCGCCCGACACCACCGGGCCGTCCTCGGCGGCGGGCGTGAGGTAGACGGTCCGCTCGACGGTGAGCTGCGGGGCGTTGAGCGCCCGCCGCCCGAAGGGGTTGCTCAGGGTCGTCCCGCGCAGGCTGAGCGAGGCGCCTATCTTCGCGCCGCGCAGGCTCAGCTCCCCGTACGCCCGGGCCAGCTCCGCCTGGAGGTCCTGGCCGACGGTGAGGCCGTCGGCGGCGACGCTCACCCCGCGCCGGTCGCGGCGGATCACGGCCTGGTTGAGCAGCAGGTCGGTGCCGACCCGGGCGTCGGTCAGCCGGATGCCGCGCCGGACGACGCAGCGCGGCAGGTGCAGGTCGCCCTCGGTGCTCAGCCGGGCGGCCTCCAGCCGGGGGAGGGAGCAGCCGACCAGCCGCAGGGTGGTGAAGCGGCACTCCGGCAGGAGGAGCTGCTGTTCGAAGCGGCAGTTCCGGAGTTCCACGTAGGGGACGACCGTGCCGCCGGAGAGGTCCAGCAGGCCGGTGATCCGTACGCCGTCGAGCTTGAGCGCCGGCACCCGGCCGGGTAACGCGGGCGGGCCGTCCAGCAGCAGTAACGCGATCACCTGAGCCCGCACACTGCGCTCCGGGCCCCAGGTGTAGGGGCCGTCGGGGTCGTTCCACTCCGGGTGCGGGGTGCGGAGGTCGTGGGTGGTGCCGGAGCGGAAGGCCTGCCACATGCCCAGTTCGGCGGGGGTGAGCTCCAGGCCGGGGGGCGGATCTCCGTCGGGCGACGCGGTCACGGTTCCCTCCCTCTCGCGCGCTCGGGCGGCGCCGGACGCCTGTGACTCCCGTGACGCCGGCCGCGCGTACTGGCTCGATTCCCGGTGGGTGACCGCTTGAACACGCAGCGTGCGACGACTTTGACGGGCGCCCGTCAAGGACGCTCCGCGGCGGGTGCGACGGAGTGAAGATCGATTCCCGGCCGGCGTATCACTGGGTGGTACGGAGAGCCGTGCGGCGGGACGGGTCTGAGACAATTGGCCATGTGATCTCCCGAATCGATCTGCGCGGCGGAGCCGTCACCGACGGCGTCATCGACCGTGACCTGCTGCCCCGAGCCGAACTCGACGTCGAGGCCGCCCTGGAGAAGGTGCGGCCCATCTGCGAGGACGTGCATCATCGCGGGACGGCGGCACTGATCGACTACGCGGAGAAGTTCGACGGCGTCACCATCGACCGGGTGCGCGTCGCGCCCGAGGCGATCGAGCGCGCCCTGGCGGAGCTGGACCCGGCGGTCCGCGCCGCCCTGGAGGAGTCCATCCGCCGCGCCCGCCTCGTCCACCGTGAGCAGCGCCGCACCGACAAGACCGTCACCGTCGTCCCCGGCGGCACGGTCACCGAGCGCTGGGTGCCCGTCGAGCGCGTCGGCCTGTACGTGCCGGGCGGCAACGCCGTCTACCCGTCGTCCGTCGTGATGAACGTCGTGCCCGCGCAGGAGGCCGGCGTCGCCTCGCTCGCTGTCTCCTCGCCGCCGCAGAAGGCCTTCGGCGGCCTGCCGCACCCGACGATCCTCGCCGCCTGCGCCCTGCTCGGCGTGGACGAGGTGTACGCGGCCGGCGGCGCCCAGGCGATCGCCATGTTCGCCTACGGCACCGACGAGTGCCGGCCCGCCCAGCTCGTCACCGGCCCCGGCAACATCTGGGTCGCCGCCGCCAAGCGGCTGCTCAAGGGCCGTATCGGCATCGACGCCGAGGCCGGCCCGACCGAGATCGCCATCCTCGCCGACGACACCGCCGACGCCGCGCACGTCGCCGCCGACCTGATCAGCCAGGCCGAGCACGACACGCTGGCCGCCGCCGTCCTCGTCACGCCCTCCGAGGCGCTCGCCGAGGCCGTCGAGGCCGAGCTGAAGACGCAGGTGGCGGCGACCAAGCACGTCGAGCGGATCACGGAGGCGCTGGCCGGCCGGCAGTCCGGCATCGTCCTCGTCGACGACCTCGACCAGGGCCTCGCCGTGGTCGACGCCTACGCCGCCGAGCACCTGGAGATCCAGACCGCCGACGCGTCCGCCGTCGCCGCCCGGGTCCGCAACGCCGGCGCGGTCTTCGTCGGCCCGTACGCGCCCGTCTCCCTCGGCGACTACTGCGCCGGCTCCAACCACGTCCTGCCCACCGGCGGCTGCGCCTGCCACTCCTCCGGCCTGTCCGTGCAGTCCTTCCTGCGCGGCATCCACGTCGTGGACTACAGCCGCGACGCGCTCGCCGACGTCACCCACCACGTGGTGACGCTCGCGGAGGCGGAGGACCTGCCGGCGCACGGCGCGGCGCTCAAGGCGAGGTTCGACTGGAAGGTTCCCGGTAAGAGCGCGTGACACGGATCGACGAACTCCCCATCCGGGACGAACTGCGCGGCAAGACCCCGTACGGCGCGCCGCAGCTCGACGTCCCCGTCCGGCTGAACACCAACGAGAACCCCTACCCGCTGCCCGAGGCCCTGGTCGCCCGGATCGCCGAGCGCGTCGCCGAGGCCGCCCGGCACCTCAACCGCTACCCGGACCGGGACGCGGTCGAGCTGCGCACCCGGCTCGCCGAGTACCTCACCCGCACCGGCGGGTACGAGGTCGGGTACGCCGACGTGTGGGCGGCCAACGGCTCCAACGAGGTCCTCCAGCAGCTGCTCCAGACCTTCGGCGGGCCCGGCCGCACGGCGATGGGCTTCGAGCCCTCGTACTCCATGCACGCGCTGATCTCCCGGGGCACCGGCACCGGCTGGCTCGCCGGGCCGCGCCGTGAGGACTTCACCATCGACGTCGACGCGGCCGTCGCGGCCATCGCCGAGCACCGCCCCGACGTGGTCTTCGTCTGCTCGCCCAACAACCCCACCGGCACCGCCGTCGACGCGGAGACCGTGCTGCGGCTGTACGACGCGGCGCAGGCGGCCAAGCCGTCGATGGTCGTCGTGGACGAGGCGTACGGCGAGTTCAGCCACCACCCGTCGCTGCTGCCGCTGCTCGCGGGCCGGCCGCACCTCGTCGTCTCGCGCACGATGTCCAAGGCGTTCGGCGCGGCCGGGCTGCGGCTGGGCTACCTCGCCGCCGACCCGGCGGTGGTGGACGCCGTGCAGCTCGTCCGGCTGCCGTACCACCTCTCGTCCGTCACCCAGGCGACCGCCCTCGCGGCGCTGGAGTACACGGACACGCTGCTCGGCTACGTCGAGCGGCTGAAGACCGAACGCGACCGCCTGGTCGCCGAGCTGCGGGCGATGGGCTGCGAGGTCACCGCGTCCGACGCGAACTTCGTCCAGTTCGGGGTGTTCGACGACGCCCACGCCGCCTGGCAGGCCATCCTCGACCGGGGCGTCCTGGTCCGGGACAACGGCGTGCCCGGCCGGCTGCGGGTCACCGCGGGCACCCCGCGAGAGAACGACGCGTTCCTGGACGCGGTGCGCGCCGTCATGAAGGAGAACCGATGAACCACCGCGTGGGTCGCGTCGAGCGGACCACCAAGGAGACGTCCGTCCTGGTCGAGATAGACCTCGACGGGACCGGGCAGGTCGACGTGTCGACGGGTGTCGGCTTCTACGACCACATGCTCGACCAGCTCGGCCGGCACGGGCTGTTCGACCTCACCGTCAAGACCGACGGCGACCTGCACATCGACACCCACCACACCATCGAGGACACCGCCCTCGCGCTGGGCGCCGCCTTCCGGCAGGCGCTCGGCGACAAGGTGGGCATCTACCGGTTCGGCAACTGCACGGTCCCGCTGGACGAGTCGCTGGCCCAGGTGACCGTCGACCTCTCCGGCCGGCCGTACCTGGTGCACACCGAGCCCGAGAACATCGCGCCGATGATCGGCACCTACGACACGACGATGACCCGGCACATACTGGAGTCCTTCGTCGCCCAGGCGCAGATCGCGCTGCACGTCCACGTGCCGTACGGGCGCAACGCGCACCACATCGTGGAGTGCCAGTTCAAGGCGCTGGCGCGGGCGCTGCGGTACGCGTGCGAGCGCGACCCGCGGGCCGCCGGAATCCTCCCGTCCACGAAGGGTGCGCTGTGAACGGCCTCTCCACCGCCCTGATCCTGGTCGGGCTCTTCCTCGTCGGCGGGATCATCTCCTTCGTCAAGCAGGGCATGCCGAAGGGCGTCATCGTGCTGCTCGGGATCGGTGCCGCGATGGCGCTGACCGCCGGTGTGATGCGGATCGAAAGCCTGTGGTCATGAGCAAGAAGGTTGTTGTCTTCGACTACGGATTCGGCAACGTCCGGTCGGCCGAGCGGGCCCTCGCCCACGTCGGCGCCGACGTCGAGATCACCCGCGACTTCGACCGGGCCATGAACGCCGACGGCCTCCTCGTCCCCGGCGTCGGCGCGTTCGCCGCCTGCATGAGCGGGCTGCGGGAGGCGCGCGGCCACTGGATCGTCGACCGGCGGCTGTCCGGCGGCCGGCCCGTGATGGGCATCTGCGTCGGCATGCAGGTCCTCTTCGCCCGGGGCGTGGAGCACGGCGTCGAGACCGACGGCCTGGACGAGTGGCCCGGCACGGTCGAGCCGCTCAAGGCCCCGGTCGTCCCGCACATGGGGTGGAACACCGTCACCCCCGCCGAGGGCTCCGCCCTCTTCGCCGGGCTCGACGCGGACACCCGCTACTACTTCGTGCACTCCTACGCCGTCCGCGACTGGACCCTCGAAGTCACCAACGAGGCCATCAAGCCGCCGCTGGTGACCTGGGCCGAGCACGGCGAGCCGTTCGTCGCCGCCGTCGAGAACGGGCCCCTCTGGGCCACCCAGTTCCACCCCGAGAAGTCCGGCGACGCCGGATCCCAGCTCCTCACCAACTGGATCGGAACCCTGTGACCAAGCTCGAACTCCTCCCCGCCGTCGACGTCCGCGACGGCCAGGCCGTGCGCCTGGTCCACGGCGAGTCGGGCTCCGAGACCTCGTACGGCGACCCGCTGGCCGCCGCCCGCGCCTGGCAGGACGCCGGCGCCGAGTGGCTCCACCTCGTCGACCTGGACGCCGCCTTCGGCACCGGCGACAACCGGGAGCGGATCGCCGAGGTCGTCCGCGCCATGGACATCAAGGTCGAGCTGTCCGGCGGCATCCGCGACGACGCCTCGCTGGCCGCCGCCCTCGCCACCGGCTGCACCCGCGTCAACCTGGGCACCGCCGCCCTGGAGACCCCCGAGTGGGTCGCCAAGGTCATCGCCGAGCACGGCGACCGGATCGCCGTCGGCCTCGACGTGCGCGGCACCACCCTGCGCGGCCGCGGCTGGACCCGCGACGGCGGCGACCTCTACGAGACGCTCGCCCGCCTCGACTCCGAGGGCTGCGCCCGCTACGTCGTCACCGACATCGCCAAGGACGGCACCCTCCAGGGCCCCAACCTGGAGCTGCTGAAGAACGTCTGCGCCGCCACCGACAAGCCGGTCGTCGCCTCCGGCGGCGTCTCCTGCCTCGACGACCTGCGGGCCATCGCCGGTCTGGTGCCGCGGGGTGTAGAAGGCGCGATCGTGGGCAAGGCCCTCTACGCCAAGGCGTTCACCCTCGAAGAGGCCCTGGAGGCAGTGTCCGTATGAGTGAGACCCCGGCCCCGCGGCGCGTGCAGACAGACAGTCCCTGGGAAGCGACGTTCGGCTTCGCACGTGCCGTGGCGGCCGGGGACCGGGTGCACGTCGCCGGCACGATGCCGCTGGTCGACGGCGTCCTCGTGGGCGAAGGCGACCCCTACGAACAGGCCCGGGCCGCCTTCGGCAACGCGCTCGCCGCCCTGGAGGAGTTCGGCCTCGGCCCCGAGTCCGTCGTCCGCACCCGGATGTACCTGACCCACGCGCGGGACGTGGACGCGGTCGGCCGCGCCCACAAGGAGCTCTTCGACGGCGTCCGGCCCGCCGCGACCATGGTCGTGGTGTCCGGCTTCGTCGACTCGCGCGTCCTGGTCGAAGTAGAAGTAGAAGCATTCAGAGGAGCAACGGCGTGACCCTCGCGGTCCGAGTCATCCCCTGCCTCGACGTGGACAACGGCCGCGTCGTCAAGGGGGTCAACTTCCAGAACTTGCGCGACGCGGGCGACCCCGTCGAGATGGCCCGCGTCTACGGGCGGGAGGGCGCCGACGAGCTCACCTTCCTCGACATCACGGCCTCCTCCGGCAACCGCGAGACGACTTATGACGTGGTGCGGCGGACTGCCGAGCAGGTTTTCATCCCGCTGACGGTGGGGGGTGGGGTTCGGACCGCCGACGACGTCGACAAGCTGCTGCGGGCCGGCGCGGACAAGGTCGGTGTGAACACCGCTGCCATCGAGCGGCCCGATCTCGTGCGGGAGATCGCGGAGCGGTTTGGGCGGCAGGTGCTCGTGTTGTCCGTCGACGCGCGGCGGACTCCGTCCGGGTCCTTCGAGGTCACCACGCACGGCGGGCGGCGGGGGACCGGGCTCGACGCGGTCGAGTGGGCGCATCGGGCGGCGGAGCTGGGGGCGGGGGAGATCCTGCTCAACTCGATGGACGCGGACGGGACGAAGGACGGGTACGACACGGAGATGATCGCTGCTGTGCGGCGGCATGTGTCGGTGCCGGTCATTGCCAGTGGCGGGGCGGGGGAGCTCGCGCACTTCGCCCCGGCGGTGGCGGCGGGTGCGGACGCGGTGCTCGCGGCTTCGGTGTTCCACTTCGGTGATCTGCGGATCGGGGATGTGAAGGGGGCGCTGCGGGCCGCGGGGCATCCCGTGCGGTGAGGTTGCCCCAGTCCCGCCCCTTCGCCGTTTCCCGGGGAGGGCCCCGGACCCCCTGAAACCGCGCTTCGCGCGGTTGTCCTCAAACGCCGGACGGGCTGATACAGCC
>NZ_JBPQTX010000128.1:0-18514 GCF_051386555.1 Streptomyces sp. URMC 126 | reverse complement strand
TAAGAGACAACCCCCACGATCCCCGTGGTCCCCATGACCGCCATCGAGCGGGTGGTCGCCCGAATGCGGGCGCTGGCCGCCGAGTTGCCGTCCGAGGACGGGGTGGCGGTTTTCAACGGGGTGTATCTGGCGGTCACCGAGGAGATGGCGCGGCGGGTGCCGGACGGCGGGTTCCACGACCGCCTCGCCACCACCACGCTGGACGTGCTGTTCGCGAGCCGCTATCTGGACGCGGTCGACGAGGCGGCGGCCGGCCGAAGACCGCCGGCCTGCTGGCGCCCGCTGTTCCAGCTCCGCGGGCACCCCGCCGTGCGGCCGGTGCAGTTCGCGCTGGCGGGCATCAACGCCCATATCGGCCATGACCTGCCGCTCGCCCTCGCCGACACCTGCCACGGGCTGGGCGCCGAACCCAAGGACCTGGAGGGGGACTTCCACCGGGTCGGCGAGCTGCTGGTCTCCCTGGAGGAGCGGATCCGCGAGGCCCTGATGCCGGGCCCCGACCTGCTGGACGTGGCCGATCCGCTCACCCATCTGCTCGGCTCGTGGACGCTGGAGGCCGCGCGCGGGGCGGCGTGGGCGGCCTTCCGCACCCTGTGGGCGCTGCGCGAACGGCAAGGGACGGCGGCCGAGTTCGCCGAGCGGGTCGACGCGAGCGTGGGGCTGGTGGGCCGCTGTCTGCTGACCCCGCTGGGGTGCGGGGACGGCCGGGACGGCGGAAGCGCCCCGCGCGCCGGGCGAACGACGGCGGAGCGCTTCCCGGACGGAGAGAGGAGATGAGCCGGTTCTCCGGCCCGGGCCCCCTCTCCGCCCCGTCGGATCAGTCCTCGGGCAGCTCGACGGGAGCGATCTCGTCGTAGACGTCGCCCGGGCCGGGGTTGGTCGGGTCGGTGGCCCCGCCGAACTGGTGCATAACGCCCCAGACGGCGTTCAGCGCGGTCTGCACGGCACCCTCGGCCCAGCCGGCCGTCCAGGAGATGTCGTCGCCCGCGAGGAAGATGCCGCGCTTGTCCTCGGGGAGGCGGTCCTGCATGAAGTGGGTGAACAGCCGGCGCTGGTAGCGGTAGTGGCCGGGGAGGTTGGCCTTGAACGCGCCCATGAAGTAGGGCTCGTTCTCCCAGGAGATCGTCACCGGGTTGCCGATGATGTGCTTGCGGATGTCGACGCCGGGATAGATCTCGCCGAGCGACTTGAGCATGACCTCCAGGCGCTCGTTGGCGGAGAGCGGCAGCCACTTGAGGCTGTCGTCACACCAGGTGTAGGAGAGGCAGATCACGGCGGGCTTGTCCGGACCGTCGTCCAGCAGGTACGTACCGCGCGTCATCCGGTCGGTGAGCGTCATCGACATGACGTCCCGGCCCGACGCGTCCTTGTCCAGCCAGAACGGCCGGTCCACCGGCACGAACAGCTTGGAGGACTCCATGTAGTGGGTGCGCTCGACCGCCGTCCAGTGGTCGATCGGGAGGAGCGCGTCATCGCACTCGATCTTCGACAGCAGCATCCAGGACTGGGCGGTGAAGATCGCCGCGCGGTAGGTGCGGATGTCGCCGTTGGCGTCGGTGACCGTGATCCGGTTGCCCGCCGTGCGGTGCAGGCGGGTCACGGCCGGGCGGGGCGCGCCGTCGTGCAGCGAGGACAGCGAGGTGCCCTGCGGCCAGTGGACGATCTTCTCCGGCTCGCGCTCCCAGAGCCGGAGCGGGAGCTGCTGGCTGCCGCCGACGATGCCGCGGTGGTGGTCGTCCGCCTCGGTGTAGACGACGCGCAGGATCTCCAGGATGGAGTTGGGGAAGTCGGTGTCCCAGCCGCCGGTGCCGAAGCCGACCTGGCCGAAGATCTCCCGGTGGCGGAAGGACTTGAACGCCTCGGACTCGCAGAGGAAGCCGTAGAAGGTCTGGTTGTCGAGCTTCTCGACGAGCTTGGCCCAGATCTCGCGGATGCGGGGCACGTCGCGCTCACGCATGGCGCGGTTCATGTCGGAGAAGTCCGCGCCCTCCTCCAGGCAGGCGGCCCAGGCGGCGGCGACGTCACGGTAGACCTGCGGCAGGTCGTCGATGGTCTCCGCGTAGTGGCTCTCGCCCTTGAGGTCCACGACGGTGGAGGGGGTGCAGGGGGCGAGCGGGTTGGGGAACGGCTTGGTCTCCAGGTCCACCAGGTCGATGTAGTGCTGGAAGGCGGTGGAGGACGGGGGGAAGCGCATGGCGCCCATCTCGGCGGTCAGTCCCGCGTCCGCGCCCTCGGCGCAGCCGTCGAAGCCGACCGTGCGCAGCCGGCCGCCGATCTGGTCCGCCTCGTAGACGACGGGCTTGAGGCCCATCTTCATCAGCTCGTACGCCGCCACGATGCCCGAGAGCCCGCCGCCGATGACCGCGACCTCGGCGCCGTGCTCGGTGGCCGGTATCTGGCCCAGGCCGGCCGGGTGGGCCAGGTAATCGTCGTAGGCGAAGGGAAAGTCCGGCCCGAACATGGTGATCGGCGGCTCGTTCTGCTGGACCTGCTCGTCGTGGACGGCGGTGGGCACCGTGGACGTCATCGGCTGAACTCTCCTGCGTGCAAGGGGGGTGTGACGGTGAAGTGAGGGGGGCGGACTCAGACGAGCCGCGTGTAGAGCTCCGGCCTGCGGTCGGCCAGGTAGGTGTTCTCGGCGCGCGACCGGTGGAGCAGGGCGGGGTCGGCCTCGGCGACGAGCAGATCCTCGTCGGCGCCGGCCCGGGCGCGTACGGTCCCGTCCGGGGCGGCGAGACAGGACAGCCCGGCGAAGGCGAACTCGCCTTCCGTGCCGCACCGGTTGACATAGGCGATGTAGAGCTGGCTCTCCCAGGCGCGGGCCGGGACGACGGTCTGCGGCACGATCTCGTAGGGCCGCATCAGCGCGGTCGGCGTGAGCAGCAGCTCCGTGCCGGCGAGCGCGTGGGCCCGCACGGGCTCCGGGAACTCGACGTCGTAGCAGATCAGCAGCCCCAGCCGGACACCGTCGAGCTCCGCCTGCACCACCGCTTCCGTACCGGGCGTGAAGTACGTCGTCTCGTACGCGCCGAAGAGGTGGGTCTTGCGGTAGTGCGCGAGCGGGGTGCCCTGCGGACTCATGAGCTGAAGCGCGTTGTAGACGGCGGCGCCGTCCCGCTCCGGGTAGCCGTACCCGATGGCCAGCCCGTGCCGGGCGGCTATCTCGGCCACGGCCTGGGCTCCGGGGCCGTCGGCGGGTTCGGCGCGGTCGGGGACCAGGTCGCCGAGGGCGTAGCCGGTCAGGTAGAGCTCGTTGGTGAGCAGCAGCCGGGCGCCGGACTCCGCCGCGCGGCGGGCCGCGGCGTCCAGCGCGCCGAGGGAGGCGGCCGTCGAGGACGGAACGCCACAGGGCCCTTGGAACAGCGCGATACGCAGCGGCTTCATGTGTCCTCTTCGGGAGTGCGCGAAGTGCGGGGTGAGGGCGTTTCGATGAACTTTCGGCGGGATTCCGGTCAGGATTCCGTTAAACGCCTTGACGGTACGGCCCGGCGTCTCTGGGCGACAAGCTACGGATGTTGCGTCCTGCCGAGCGATTCGTTGCGCCTTTTCCCGCATAGGCGGCGATTCATTGCACGCCCCTCCCCCACCCCACCCCGACCCGAACCACGCGGCCCGTTCCCCCACACCGAACCCGACCGCACGCGCGGCCCCGCACGGCCCGAAACACAAGGCTCCACCTCCGCCGCATCAAGACCGACCGCACCCGAACAGACCGGGCCACGACCCGGCCGCCCCAAGCCGGCTTGGATCACGCGGCCCGTGCCCCCACGCCGAAACCGCCCACACGACCCGGCGCGCTGCCCGGAACGACGGAGATCGCACGGCCCCAGCCCCAGCGCGCCGAAACCGGCCGCATCTCCCGAGCGCGGATCGGAACACAAGGATCCGCTCCACCACATCGAGACCGACCGCGCTATCCACGGCCGGCCCCCGCCCGAACGAACCGGGCCCCGGCACGCGCTCCAGGCCGGCTTGGAGCGAGCGGCCTGATGCCGCGCACCGAAAACGGCCACACGACCCGGCGCGCAGCCCAGAGGGAGGGAGATCACACAGCCCCGATTCCAACAAGCCGAAACCGACCGCACGCCCCCAAGCACGGCCTCACGCGGCTCGAAACACGAGGATCCTCTCCATCGCGCAGTGACCGACCGCCCTATTCGTGGCCGGTCCCAGGAGCCGGCCTCCCGAACGGGTCGGGCCCGGTTCTCGGCCCGGTAGCGGCCCGGGCCGGGCCGGCTTGGACCACGCGGCACGTTCCCGACGCCGGAACCGACCGCACGCCCCCGATCGCAGGTCGGAACGCAAGGATCGACTCCGCCGCGTCAAGATCGGCTGCCCAGCTCGTGGCCGACCCCCGCCCGAACGGGCCGGGCCCCGGCTCGCGCTCCGGGCCGGCTTGGAGCGCGCGGCCTGATGCCACACGCCGAAACCGACCACACAACCCGGCACGCAGCCAAGGCGACGGAGATCGCACGGCTCCGGATCCACCGTTCCGAAGCTGGCTGAACGACCCCGAGCGCGGGCCCCGCGCGGCTCGAAACACCAGGGTCCACTCCCCCACGTCGAGACCGACCGCCCTACCCCCGCCCGAACGGGCCGGGCCCTGGCACGCGGCCGGTACCCGCCCGGCCTCCGCCTCGTAACCGAGCAGCCGCGACCATCCGATCTCCGACGCCACCCCGACCGTCGCGGAGCAGACTCCCCCGCCGCTCCGTCCGCCGAACCGGCCGCACCACCCCGAAGGCAGCCGCCATGAGGCGGCGACGCTCCCAGGCCCAGCGCTGCCCAAGACCGGCAACCCCCGAAAGCCAGTGGCGCCCTGGAGACACGTAGTACCCCGAAGTCCGGCTCTTTGTCGAAGTCCGGCGGTGCCCCGGAGACCGGTGGCGCCCTAAAGCCGGTGCTGCCGGCGGCCCTTCGAAGGCCGGTTGTGTCCGCAGCCTGGTGGTGCCACGAAGGCTGGTAATGCCCACAGACCGGTGGCGGTCCGGAGCCAGTGGCCCCTCGAAGGCCGGTGGCGCCCGAAAGCTGGTGTGTCCCAGAGATTGGTGACCCCCGAAGGGCCAGTGCTGCCCGGAGACCGGTGGCCTCTCGAAGACCGGTGGCGTCCCGCAGCCTGCCGGCACCCCACAGGCCGGCAGTAGGCAGGGGTCAGCGCAGCCCCAGAGACCGATGCTGCCGGCGGCCCGTCGAAGACCGGTGGTGTCCGCGGCCTAGTGGTGTCCCACAGGCTGGTGACCCCCGGAAGGCCGGTGCTGCCCGGAGGACGGTGGCCCCTCGAAGGCCGGTGGCGCCCGAAAGCTGGTGTGTCCCAGAGATTGGTGACCTCCGAAGGGCCGGTGCTGCCCGGAGACCGGTGGCCTCCCGAAGACCGGTGGCGTCCCGCAGCCTGCCGGCACCCCACAGGCCGGCAGTAGGCCGAGGTCAGCGCTGCTCCAGAGGCCGGTGGTGCCGGTGGTGTCTCGGTCGGCCGGGTCGACACCGGCCTACAGCGCGGCGGGGGCGCGAGCCCGAACCTCTCCCCGCGCCCCGCCCGCCCAGCGGGCGGCGGGCGGCGGGCGGCCGCTCAGCGGCCCGAAGCCGCCGCCGCGTTGCCCGCCATCCGCCCCAGCACCCGCGCCAGCACCGACCGCTCCTCGGCGGACAGCCCGGCCGTCAGCGGGCCCTCCAGCCCGGCGAGGACCCGCCGCATGTCGTCGAGCATCCGCCGGCCCCGCTCGGTGACCTGGAGCTCCGCCTTGCGCCCCCGCCCGGCGGGCGTCGTCCGCGCGACGGCGCCGGCCTCCTCCAGCCGGAGCACCGTGGCCTGCATGCTCTGCGCCGTCACGCCGGCGCGCCGCCCCAGTTCGCTGTAGGAGAGACCGGGCTCTCGGGCGAGGTGGCCGAGGGCGCCCATCATGCGCAGCGAGTATCCGTCCCGGGCGGACAGCACGCGGTGCGCCGCGTCCTCGACGAAGCGGCCGAGCCCGATGAGCATCAACGGCAGCGACATGCCCGGCGGCCCACCGGCCGGAGGCCCGCCGCCGCGAGGGTCACCGCCGGCCGGGCGTGCGCTAGGCCCGGGCCCCTCCGCGGCGGACGGCCCGCCCGGAGGCTCCGCGCGGACCGCTTCCCTCCGCTCGTCCCCGGCCATCACCATCACCTCTCGCCCGCATCACGTCCGCACTACCCGCCGGCCCTCACCCCCGGGGCCACTTCCGGCCACGCCGCCCAGGGATGCTAGCGTCTCACGATGTTTAAGCCAGACTGAAACCCTCGGCCGGCCGGTTCTGCCCGCCCGACCGCGATGGGAGCGGAAAGCCATGACGAAACTCCTGCTCAGCCTGCACGTGCTGGCAGCGATCCTGCTCATAGGTCCGGCGACCGTGGCCGCCAGCCTCTTCCCCCGCTTCGCGCGGCAGGCCCTGGCCCCGGACGGTGACCGCACCGAAAAGGGCACCTCGGCCCTGCGGATCCTCCACCGCATCACCCGGGTCTACTCGGCGATCTCGGTGACCGTTCCCGCCTTCGGTATGGCGACGGCCCAGCGGATGGGCGTCCTCGGCGACACCTGGCTGGTCGTCTCGATGGCACTGACGGCGGTGGCGGCGGTCCTGCTGGCGGTCGCGGTGTTCAGCCAGGACGCGATCATCGACGCGCTGGACCTCCAGGAAGCCGAGCCGGAGGCGGCTCCCAAGCTCGCCGCGGGCCTCCCCCGACTGTCGATGATCACCGGCCTGTTCGCGCTGACCTGGGCGATCGTCACGGTTCTGATGATCGTCCGGCCGGGTTCGACGACCGGGGCCTGATCCGGGCAAGATCGATTCCTCACGCTCGTTCACCCGACCGAGAGGGATCCCATGAGTGACTGGCAGCTGACGCGGACCTTCGCCGGCCCTTCCGGCGAGGTCCGCTGGGACCGCCTCGGGCAGCCGGACCGGCCGCCGGTCGTGCTGCTGCACGGCACCCCGTTCTCGTCCTTCGTCTGGCGGTCGGTGGCCCGCTCGCTCGCCCGCGACCACACGGTGTACGTCTGGGACATGCCCGGTTACGGGCAGTCGGAGAAGGCGACGGGCCAGGACGTCTCCCTGGCCGCCCAGGGCCGGGTCTTCACCGCGCTCCTCGACCACTGGGGGCTGGACGAACCACGGGTCGTGGCCCACGACTTCGGCGGCGCCGTCGCCCTCCGGGCCCACCTGCTGCACGCCGCCCGCTACCGGGCGCTCGCCCTCGTCGACCCGGTCGCGATGGCCCCGTGGGGCTCGCCGTTCTTCCGGCTCGTCGCCCGGCATTCCGACGTCTTCGCGCAGTTGCCGCCCGCCCTGCACGCCGCGCTGGTCCGCGAGTACATCGGGTCGGCCGGCGGCCCCGGCCTGCACCCCGCCGTCCTGGAGCGGCTCGCCGAGCCCTGGCTCGACGCGGCGGGACGGCCGGCCTTCTACCGCCAGATCGCCCAGGCCGACCAGCGGTACACCGACGAGATCCAGGCCCGCTACGGCGAGATCGCCATCCCGGTCACCGTGTGCTGGGGCACCGAGGACGCGTGGATCCCGGTGGAGAAGGGCCGCGAGCTGGCCGCCGCGATACCCGGCGCCTCCTTCGAACCGATCCCCGGCGCTGGCCACCTCGTACAGGAGGACGCTCCCGCCCAACTCACCACGATCCTGCACGAGTTCCTGCGCGGGACGACGGCTCCCTGACCCCGCTCCCTGGCCGAAAATCACCCTTCGCCCCGCGACTCGTGGTGCCGAAGTTCCGGAAGCGGCCTACTGAGGCAGCGCCTCGACCATACCGTCCCTCGTACGGGTGGCCGACGTGTGGGGAGCCGATGGGAAACCCGGGGCCACAGGGTCACTCGCCGACCAAGGCGACAACGGCCCGCGTCACCGACGGCCTGGCGATCCGGGCGGCCCGGAGCCACAGCGGCGGACGAAGAGAGGCACCCGGCTACTCGCGGGACCGGCCACAGCCCGCCCCGGCACCACCCGCACCGGGTGTCAGGAAGGCGCCCCGGAGCTGAAACGCCGCAGCAGCGGCGACAGGACGAGCACCGACTTGGTCCGTTCGACGAACGGCTCGCCGGCGATCCGCTCCAGCACCCGCTCGAAGTGCCGCATGTCGGAGGCGAAGATCTGGACGATGGCGTCGGCCTCACCGGTGACGGTCGAGGCGGACGCCACCTCGGGGTAGCGGGAGAGGCCGCGGTGGATCGCCTCGGGCGAGGTGTTGCGGCGGCAGTAGAGCTCGATGAAGCCCTCGGTCTCCCAGCCGAGGGCCCCCGGGTCCACCCGGACGGTGAACCCGGTGATGGCCCCCTCGGCACGCAGCCTGTCCACGCGCCGCTTCACCGCGGGCGCGGACAGGCCGACCTCGGCACCGATGTCGGCGTAGGAGCGCCGGGCGTCCTCGGCCAGGGCGTGCACGATACGTTCGTCGAGCTCGTTGAGTCGCACTGCGGGTGAATCACTTTTCTACGGGATCCTGCTCTTGCTACAGCAGTAGATCACGTATCCGGCGCACACCCCGACTCGTGGCGGCCGGGCTAGCCCTTGGCGGGCGCCTCGGCGGCGTCCGCCTCGGCCGGCCCGTCACCCGGTCCGTCACCCGGTCCGTCGTTCAGACGGGAGTGCCGCATGCCGTAGGCGAAGTAGATGAGGAACCCGACGGCCATCCAGATCCCGAAGACCTCCCACGTGACGGTGGGCAGCTTGTACATGAGGTAGAAGCAGAGCCCGAAGCCGATCACCGGGAAGATCAGGCCGAGCCGCAGCGACCGGCCGCCGCCGAACGGGACGCGGATCCCGGACAGCGGGACGGTGAAGCTGCGCTTCATGTCGGGCCGCTTCACGGCGAGGACGATGACGGCCACGTTGACCAGGGCGAACGCGAAGAGGGTGCCGATGCTGGTGGCGTCGGCGAGCTCGGCCAACGGGACGGCCGCGGCGAGGATGCCGCAGAAGGCGCAGGTGATGATCGTGTTGGCGACCGGCACGCCCTTCTTCGGGCTGACCTTGGCGAAGGTCTTGGGCACCAGGCCGTCGCGGGCCATCGCGAAGAGGATGCGGGTCTGGCCGTAGAGGACGGTCAGCACCACGCTGGCGATGGCGATGACGGCGCCGGCCGCCAGCAGCACGGCCCAGAAGCTCTGGCCGGTGACGTCCTCCATGATGCCCGCGAGCGCGGCCTCGGAGCCCTCGAAGTCCTGCCACGGCAGGGCGCCCACGGCGATCGCGGCGACGAGGACGTAGAGCGCGGTGACGATCAGCAGCGACAGCATGATCGCCTTGGGCAGGTCCTTCTTCGGGTTCTTGGCCTCCTCACCGGCGGTGGAGGCGGCGTCGAAGCCGATGTAGGAGAAGAACAGGCTGGCACCGGCGTTGCTGACGCCGGCCAGGCCGAGCGGCATGAACGGCGAGTAGTTGCCGGCCTTGATGCCGGTGAAGGCCACGGCGCAGAACAGCAGCAGGGCGACGATCTTCACGCCGACCATGATGGCGTTGGCGCGGGCGCTCTCCTTGGCGCCGCCGAGCAGGAACGCCATGCAGAGGAGCACGACGAGCAGGGCGGGGACGTTGAAGATGCCGCCGTCGCCGGGCGGGTTGGCCAGCGAGGCGGGGATGGTCACGCCGATGGTGCCGTCCAGCAGCTCGTTGAGGTACTGGCCCCAGCCGACGGCCACGGCCGCGACGGAGACGCCGTACTCCAGGATCAGGCACCAGCCGCAGATCCAGGCGACGATCTCGCCGAGCGTGGCGTAGGAGTACGAGTACGAGGAGCCGGAGACCGGGATGGTGCCGGCCAGCTCCGCGTAGGAGAGCGCGGAGAAGAGCGCGGTCAGGCCCGCGAGGACGAACGAGAGGACGACGGCGGGGCCGGCGTTCGGGACCGCGGTGCCGAGCACCACGAAGATGCCGGTGCCGAGGGTGGCGCCGATGCTGATCATGGTCAGCTGCCACATGCCGAGCGAGCGGCGCAGCGTGCCGCCCTCGCCCTGGCCGCCCTCGGCGACCAGGCGCTCGACCGGCTTGCGCCGCATCAGACGGGAACCGGTCCCGGCGGGCGGCTGCGGGGGGCGCTTGCCGTTGCCGGCGGCGGGGGGCGCTGTGTCTTGGTCCAGCACGGGGGTCGCTCCGTTCATCGCTGCCGGTGGAGCCACCGGTACCGCAAGCGGCCACCCGTCGGTTGCGTCGGCAGGGGGACGACCGAGAAAGGAGGGGGACCGCGAGCCAGCGGTACCCGCCACTCCACGTACTGCGCGGAACCCTACGAGGTGAGGGCCCGCGCTCGTAATGCACCATTCTTGCGCATGCCCGCACGATCGTTGCGTCTGCATGCCAAGAATGGGCATTCGTTGCAGGTCACCTTACGAATCGGTACATGTAGGCGTCAACCATGGCAGTCGGCGGACGGGTGGAAAACGACGAAAAGGGGCGCGGCCGGATCGGCCGCGCCCCTTTTTTATGGTTTCCGGGCTGCTGTCGGGATTACTGCCAGCTGGCGTGCAGCGGCTTGCCCTCCGCGTAACCGGCGGCGCTCTGGACGCCGACGACGGCCCGCTCGTGGAACTCCGCGAGGTTGCCCGCGCCCGCGTAGGTGCAGGACGAACGGACGCCCGCGATGATCGAGTCGATCAGGTCCTCGACGCCCGGACGGGTCGGGTCCAGGAACATCCGCGAGGTGGAGATGCCCTCCTCGAACAGGCCCTTGCGGGCGCGGTCGTAGGCCGACTCCTCGGAGGTGCGGTTGCGGACGGCACGGGCGGAGGCCATGCCGAAGCTCTCCTTGTACAGCCGGCCGTCGGCGGACTGCTGGAGGTCGCCCGGGGACTCGTAGGTGCCCGCGAACCAGGAGCCGATCATGACGTTGGACGCGCCGGCGGCCAGCGCCATCGCGACGTCGCGCGGGTGGCGGACGCCGCCGTCGGCCCAGACGTGCTTCCCGTACTTCTTCGCCTCGGCGGCGCACTCCAGCACCGCGGAGAACTGAGGGCGGCCCACGCCGGTCATCATGCGGGTGGTGCACATGGCGCCCGGGCCCACACCGACCTTGATGATGTCCGCGCCGGCCTCGATGAGGTCGCGCACGCCCTCGGCGGCGACGATGTTGCCCGCGACGATCGGGACCCGCGGGTCCAGCGCCCGGACGGCCTTGATCGCGGAGATCATCGACTCCTGGTGGCCGTGCGCGGTGTCCACCACGATGGTGTCCGCGCCGGCGTCCAGCAGCGCCTTGGCCTTGCCGGCCACGTCGCCGTTGATGCCCACGGCGGCGGCGATGCGCAGCTTGCCGTCGGCGTCGGTGGCCGGGGTGTACAGGGTGGCGCGCAGGGCGCCCTTGCGGGTGAGGATGCCCGCCAGCCTGCCGTCCTTGTCGACGGCGGGCGCCAGCTTGCGGTGGGCCGCGTCGAGCTGGTTGAAGGCCTCGCGCGGGTCGATGTCGGCGTCGAGGACCAGCAGTTCCTTGGACATGACCTCGGACAGCTGGGTGAAGCGGTCCACACCGGTCAGGTCGTGCTCGGTGACGACACCGACGGGCCGGTGGTCCGCGTCCACGACGACACCGGCGCCGTGCGCCCGCTTGGGCAGCAGCGACAGCGCGTCGGCGACGGTCTGGGTGGGGGCGAGGACGATGGGGGTGTCCAGCACGAGGTGCCGGCTCTTGACCCAGGTGATGACGTCGGTGACGACCTCGATCGGGATGTCCTGGGGGATGACCACGAGGCCGCCGCGGCGGGCGACGGTCTCCGCCATACGGCGGCCCGCGATGGCGGTCATGTTGGCGACCACGAGCGGGATGGTGGTGCCCGTACCGTCCGGGGCGGACAGGTCCACACCCTGACGGGAACCGACCGCGGACCGGCTCGGCACCATGAAGACGTCGTCGTACGTCAGATCGTACGGCGGCTTCTGATCGTTGAGGAAACGCATACTGGCTCTCTCACCTGCAGGAATAGAACTACGAAGCGGGTGGGGAGTCAGCTCGAACCAGCGCCGGATCGGGCTGAGGTTCCTGGACCCATCATCCACGATGTCGTGGGCTGTTGGCCAATGACTGTGAGATTTCGCGGCATTCCTGTGGATTCGGCCAGCCGGCCGCGGCGGGCCCTGTGGCTTCGGCCAACCCCGGGCCGGACCCCGGGCCGGACCCCGGCCGGACGGGCCGCCGGCCGGTCCCCGTACGGTGGCGCCATGGCGCAGCAGGAGATCATCTATCGTCCGTCCGGGCCGGAGGACGACGCGGCCGTGGCCGCCCTCGACGGCTCGTTCACCACCGACACCGTCTACGAGGTGACCGCCTCCCCGGACGGCTTCGCCCTCCGGCCCGTGCCCGTCGACCCGCCCGTCCACAAGGTGTTCCCCGACGACGAGCCGGACGACGACGAGGCCGGGGACGATGACGCCGCTAACGGTGACGCCGGGGACGGCGACGGCACCAGCCGCCGGTACGCCGCCTTCGACGGCGACGTGCTCTGCGGCTTCGTCACCACCGCGTACGAGCCGTGGAACCGCCGGCTGACCATCGAGGACATCGAGGTGGCCCCCGCGTACCGGGGACGGGGTGTCGGCCGCGCGCTGATGGAACGGGCCTTCGCGCACGCCCGGGAGTGCGGCGCGGGGCACGTGTGGCTGGAGGTGACGAACGCCAACGCTCCGGCCATCAGCGCCTATCTGCGCATGGGCTTCGCCTTCTGCGGCCTGGACACGTCCCTCTACACCGGAACGGCCTCCGAGGGCGAGATCGCGCTGTTCATGAGCCGCCCCTGCCCCTGACCGCCGGGCGCTCCCGGCGGCGGCTCAGACGTCCGGGTCGGCGCGCTCCAGCGCCGGCCGGGGCCCGGGAGCGGACTCCGTCAGCAGGTAGTCGGCCGCGGCCGTGTCCGTCACCAGGCTGGTGACCAGGCCCGACCGCAGGACGGCGCCGATCGCCGCCGCCTTGCGCGCGCCGCCCGCGATGGCCACGACCTCGGGGATGCGCCGGAGCCGGTCCGCCTCCACGGTGATGCAGCGTTCGCCCAGGTCGCGCCCGATCCGGCGGCCCTCGGCGTCGAAGAGGTGCGCCGACATCTCGGCGGCGGCGCCCAGCGACGCGTAGTGGGTGCGCTCCTCCTCCGACAGCATGTCGTAGACCGTGGAGATGCCCGGCTCCCAGGAGCCGATGGAGACCGCGGCGACGGTCACCTTGTCGAAGTAGTCGAAGGCCCGGGCGATCCCCGTCTGGCCGCGCAGGGCGGCGGCGGTCGCCGGGTCGGGGAGCAGCATCGGGGCGTAGATCGGGTGCGCCTCGCCGCCGGAGACCTGGGCCGCCCGGCGCACCGCCTCGACGGAGCCGCGCTCGGCGGTGCCCGCGTCGTAGACGCCGGTGAGCTGGACGACGGTGCAGGGCGGCAGCCGGTGCAGGGCCGCCGCCATGTGGATGGTGGACCGGCCCCAGGCGAGGCCGAGCACGTCGCCCTCGTTGACCAGCTCGCCGAGCAGCCCGGCGGCCACCTCGCCCAGGTTCTCGGGGTCGGGCGCGTCCTCGGCCGCGTCCGCCGGGGACTCGACGACGACCGCGTGCCGCAGGCCGTAGCGGGCGCGCAGCGCGTCGGAGCGCTCCGCGTCCAGCTCGGCGGGCACCCGGATCTCGATGCGCACCAGATCGCGTTCGAGCGCCGTCTCCAGCACCCGGGCCACCTTGAAGCGGCTCACGCCGAACTCCTCGGCGATCTGGATCTTGGACTTGCCCTCCAGATAGAAGCGGCGGGCCATGGCCGCCGCCTGCACGAGTTCGGCGGGCCCCATCGGCGTCACTGAACGGCCCGTCGACACCGCGTTCTCCTCACTGCTGCGTTCACCTTGTGGACTCGACCGTCACATCCTGTCAGAAAACGGCGGTCCCGATCTTCGTCCGGTGCCGTTCCCGGCCTTCCCGGGCCCCTCGGACCCGGTGGTTCAGTGCCCGCAGGCCCAGGGCGCGGCCGAGGTGGCCGTCTCCGCGAGCTCACGCAGTGAGCGTACGGCGGCCGCCGGGTCATCGGTACCGTAAACAGCCGAACCCGCGACGAACACATCGGCACCCGCCTCCGCGCAGCGCTCGATGGTCTCGGCCGAGACGCCGCCGTCCACCTGGAGCCACAGCTCCAGGCCGTGCCGGGAGATCAGCTCCCGGGTGCGGCGGATCTTGGGCAGCATGATGTCCAGGAACTTCTGCCCGCCGAAGCCCGGCTCGACGGTCATGATCAGGAGCATGTCGAGCTCGGGGAGCAGGTCCTCGTACGGCTCGATGGGCGTCGCGGGCTTGAGCGCCATCGACGCGCGCGCCCCCTTGGCCCGGATCTCCCGCGCCAGCCGGACGGGGGCCGCGGCGGCCTCCGCGTGGAAGGTCACGGACCCGGCGCCCGCCTCCACGTACTGCGGGGCCCAGCGGTCGGGGTCCTCGATCATCAGGTGGCAGTCCAGCGGCGTGGACGTGGCCCTGCTCAGCGACTCGACGACCGGCACCCCGAGCGTGAGGTTGGGGACGAAATGGTTGTCCATCACGTCGACGTGGAGCCAGTCGGCGCCCTTCACGGCCTGCGCCTCGTCGGCCAGGCGGGCGAAGTCCGCGCTCAGGATGCTGGGGTTGATCTGGACGGTCATGCCCCAAGCCTGCCATGCGGCGGCCGCCTGCCGGACAGCGAGGGTCGTCCTCGCGGACGGGCGGCGGCCGGTCGTCCCGACGGAGCCCGCCGGACGGCGACGTCCTCGCGGACGGCACGGCCCGGCACCGCCGGACGGGGAGACGGGGCCCCGCGGCGGCACCTGCGCCACTCCGGCCCACGGCCGACCGACTGCCCGAGGCGGGTCCCCGGCCGAGCGGCGGCCTCTTCAAGGACGGCACGATCCCGCACCGCCGGGCGAGGAGACGGGACCCCCGCAGACACCCCCTGGGCCCCGGCCCCTGTGCCGCCCCGGCCCGCGGCCGTCCGACTGCCCGAGGCGGGTCCCCGGCCGAGCGGCGGCCCCTCGCGGAAGGCACGGTCCGGCACCGCTCGCGGACCACCGCACGCCGGGTGACGCGGCTTCGGCAGCCTCGCCCACGCCGGGGGCACGTTCCGGACCGCCCCGCCGTGCGTACGGAGACGCGTGGAACTGGGACGCCCGGCTCGCCCCCGTGATGGACCGCCCCGCCGTGCGTACGGAGACGCGGACACCGCTCCCGGGGACGGTGTCGGGGGCCGGTTCGGGCGCCCGCTGCGGCCGCCGGTCCCGCCGGGCATCCGGTCGCGGGCCGGCGGGACAGGGGTCGGCCCCTCAGCCCCTGCGCCGCAGCAGCGCCAGGTACATCGCGTCCGTGCCGTGCAGGTGCGGCCACAGCTGGACGTCCGGTCCGTCGCCGAGCGCCGGGACGCCGGGCAGCAGCGGGCGGGCGTCGATCCACTCGACCTCGACGCCGTCGCGCTTGAGGACGTCCTGGACGACGGCCCGGGTCTCCGCCGGGTGCGGGGAGCAGGTCGCGTACCCGACGACGCCGCCGGTCCGCACGGACCGCAGGGCCTCGCGCAGCAGGTCGCGCTGGAGCGGACCGAAGCCGACCACGTCCTCCGCGCGCCGGCGCCAGCGGGCTTCCGGCCGGCGGCGCAGGGCGCCCAGGCCGGTGCAGGGGACGTCGACGAGGACGCGGTCGAAGGTGCCCTCGCGCCACGGCGGGCGGGTGCCGTCGGCGGTCACCACCTGGTACGGGCCGGGGTTGCCGGCCAGGGCGCGGCCGACCAGCCGGGCGCGGTGCGGCTGGCGCTCGGCGGCGACCAGGGCGGCACCCCGCTCCGCCGCCAGGGCGCCGAGCAGCGCGGCCTTGCCGCCGGGTCCCGCGCAGCCGTCCAGCCAGCGGCGGTCGGGGCCGTCCAGCGGGGCGGCGGCGAGGGCGAGGGCGACGAGCTGGCTGCCCTCGTCCTGGACGCCGGCCCGCCCCTCCCGGACGGCGTCGATGGCACCGGGCTCGCCGCCCTCGACCAGCCGGACGGCGTGCGGCGACCAGCGGCCGGGCAGGGCGCGGTCCTCGCCGAGCGCCGTCAGCAGCTCGGCGGTGGTGGCGCGGCCGGGCCGAGCGACGAGGGTGACGTCGGGCCGCTCGTTGTCGGCGTCGAGCAGGTCCTCGATGCCGGCGCGGCTCCCGCCGAGGGCGTCCCACAGCGCGGAGACGATCCAGCGCGGGTGGGAGTGGACGACGGCGAGGTGCTCCTCGGGGTCGTCCTCGTAGGGCGGGGCGACCCGCTCCAGCCAGCCGTCCAGGTCGTGCGCGGTGACCTTGCGCAGGACGGCGTTGACGAACTTCGCCCGGCCGTCACCGCAGACCACGCGGGCCAGTTCGACCGTGGCCGAGACCGCCGCGTGCGGCGGGATGCGGGTGCCGAGCAGCTGGTGGACGCCGAGGCTCAGCACGTCGAGCACCGGCGGGTCCACCTCGCGCAGCGGCCGGTCGACGCAGGCGGCGATGATCGCGTCGTACGTCCCCTGTCGGCGCAGCGTGCCGTAGACCAGCTCGGTGGCGAGGGCGGCGTCGCGGGCGTCGAAGCCCTCGTGCTTCTCGCGGGCCTTGCGGAGCAGCGGGGGGAGCACCAAATTCGCGTACGCGTCGCGCTCGTCGACGGCCCGCAGCGCCTCGAAGGCGAGGATCCGGACCGGGTCCTTCTTGGGCCGGCGGTGCGGCTTGGCAGGGCGGCCGTTCTTCCGACGAGGCGGCTGATCGTTCACGAAAGGTGCTCCGGAGCTGGGGGTGACGAAGAGGTCCAGCCTACGCGGCCGGGCCGTCCCCGAGCTTCTCGCCTGCGGCGATACGGACGCCGCGGGCCCAGTCGGCGGCCTGCATGGGCTTCTTGCCCTGCGGCCGGACCCACTGGAGCTCGACGGCGTGCGAGCCGGTGCCGACGTGGACGCTCTTCTTCCCGGCGGCGATCTCGCCGGGCGCGAGGTCCGTACGGTCCGGGGCGAGGGCCAGCGACATGACCTTCAGCCGCTCGCCGCGGAACACCGTCCACGCGCCGGGGGCGGGGGCGCAGCCGCGGACGACGCGGTCGCAGCGCAGGGCGGGGGCGGCCCAGTCGATCCGGGCGTCCTCGACGCTGATCTTGGGGGCCAGGGAGACGCCCTCGGCGGGCTGCGGGACGGCCTGGAGGGTGCCGTCCTCGATCCCGTCCATGGTCGCGGCGAGCAGCCCGCCGCCGGCGAGCGCGAGCCGGGTCAGCAGGTCACCGCTGGTGTCGGTGGGACGGATTCGCTCCGTGAGGACGCCGTACACGGGACCGGAGTCGAGCCCTTCCTCGATGAGGAAGGTGGAGGCGCCGGTGACCTCGTCACCGGCCATCACCGCGTGCTGCACGGGGGCGGCGCCGCGCCAGGCGGGGAGCAGGGAGAAGTGCAGGTTGACCCAGCCGTGCCGGGGGATCTCCAGGGCCGCCTTGGGCAGCAGCGCGCCGTAGGCGACGACCGGGCAGCAGTCGGGGGCGATCTCGCGGAGCCGGGCGAGGAAGTCCTCGTCGCGCGGCCGGTTCGGCTTGAGGACCTCGATGCCCGCCTCCTCGGCGCGCTCGGCGACCGGGCTGGCGACCATCCGCCGGCCGCGGCCGGCCGGGGCGTCCGGCCGGGTGACCACAGCCACGACCTCGTGGCGGTCCGAGGCGAGCAGGGCGTCGAGGGCGGGAACCGCGACCTCGGGGGTACCGGCGAAGACGAGCCTCATGGGTGGCGAACTACCTCTCACGCGCCGAGCGGAACGGCGCACAGTCTAGGGCGTGCGCGGGGGCACCGCCCCGTCGGCCCGAGCAGACGGGGAAGGGGCGTGCGGTCGGACGCACGCCCCATTCCGGCGGATGTGCGCCCCCATAGCGTGACCCGTCCGGCCTTGGCGCGTTGGGTCAAGAGAGATTGACCGACCGGCCGGGCCGCCACCGCGGTCCGCCGCGCACCGCTCGTCAACTCTCGTCCGTTTCCGCTCCGTTCACCGCCGGTCCGAGAGGCTTGTTGATGCCCGACCACGCAACTCATGACGCCCAGGCACGAGCCAGCCTGCATCTCCTGGTCCGGGACATCGAGCGGGTCCGCCGACAGGTGGACGCGCTGCGTACCCTGACCGCTCAGCTGGGCAATGTCTACCGTCCACGCCGCACGGGCCCCTCGGCGGGATTCGTCGTCTACGGCCGGGCACCCGCTCCGACGGTCCGGCTGGCCCAGGAACTGCGCGACAGCGTCGAGACGCTGGTGACGGCGGCCGTGGACTTCGACCGCTCGCTCGGCTTCTCGTGGGACGCGGTGGGGTCGGCGCTGGGCGTCACCAAGCAGGCGGTCCACCGCCGCTACGGCGCCCGCCGCGCCAACGGCCAGACCGCCACCGAGCCGGCCCCGGCTCCCGAGCAGGCCGCGACGGTCGGAGCCCCGCCGGTCCCGGTCGTCCCGGCGGCCCGCTCGGTCCCGGGCCAGCCAGCGGGCTCCCACCGCGAGGAACCCCGCCCCCCGGCCTTCCCGGGGCCGCGCAACGGGTGACCGACCGCCGCTACGGTGATCGCGGCCGACCCGGCGCT
>NZ_JBPQTX010000127.1:0-18517 GCF_051386555.1 Streptomyces sp. URMC 126 | reverse complement strand
CCCCCGTCCCGGGCGGCCCCCCGGACCTCCAGCCGTACGCCGCCTACTGGTTCCCCGATACGCCCCCTCCGGGGACGCCCCCGCCCGGCGTCGTGTGGCGGAGCCTCGCCCGCTGGCGGCCCGAGGACGACCCGGACCTCCCGTTCAACCGCGCGTCCGTCCCGCTCGCCCCGCGCTTCACTCCCCCACCACGCGACGGCGCCCGGGCCGGGCAGGCGCGGATCAGCGCCCTGGTCTCCTTCGCCCCCACCTCCGGGCATCCCTCCCAGGGCGGGCCGACCGCCGACCACTACGCGTTCACCCACTGGGCCCTCCTCGACGAGCTGGTCTTCTGGGGCGGCTCCTCCGGCGAGGGCCTGGTCCTCGCGCCCACCGCGCCCGTCGTCGACGCCGCCCACCGCCACGGCGTCCCCGTCCTGGGCACGGTGTTCCTGCCCCCGGCGGCCTTCGGCGGACGGCTGGAGTGGACGCGGGACCTGCTGCGCCGGGGGCCGGACGGCGGCTTCCCGCTGGCCGGCCGGCTGGCCGCGGTGGCCCGCGCGTACGGTTTCGACGGCTGGTTCCTCAACGCCGAGACGGAGGGCGGCGACGCCCGGCTGGGGGCCGACATGCGCGACTTCGTGGCCCGGCTCCGCGCCACCGGGCTGCGCGTCACCTGGTACGACGCGCTGGCGATCTCCGGGGACGTCGCCTGGCAGAACGAGCTGAACGACCACAACGAGGCCTTCTTCCGCGCCGCGGGCACGATGTTCCTCAACTTCGGCTGGTCGCGCGGCGGCCTCCGGTCGTCCGGGGAGCGGGCCGAGGCCATGGGCCGGGACCGCTACGACCTGTGGGCCGGCGTCGACGTCGAGGCGCGCGGCTGGGACACCCCCGTCGACTGGGACGCCCTCCTCCCGCCGGACCGCCCGCACACCGCGTCCCTGGGCCTGTACCGCCCCGAGTGGACCTGGAAGCGGGCGGCCGACCGCTCCCCCGCCGCCTTCCACGCCCGCGACGACCGCTTCTGGTCCCTCACGAGCGGCACGTGGCGCGCTCCCGCCGCGTCCGTCGCCGACCGCTCCACGCTCACCGCCCTCCCCTTCGCGACCGTGTTCAACACCGGCCACGGGCTGCGCTGGTACGAGCGGGGGCGGCCCGTCCCGTCCGGCCCCTGGCACCACCTGGGCCTCCAGGACCGGCTGCCCGGCCGCCGCCGGGTGACCGCCGGCCCGGGGGGCCCGGCCCCGGCCGTCGGCTACGACTTCGCCGACGCCTGGCACGGCGGCGGCAGCCTGCTGGTCGAGGGTCCGCTCGCCGGGCCCACGACGGTGGAGCTGTACGCCGCCCGGCTGCCGCTGACGCCGTCCACGGTCGTCGAGCTGACGTACCGCGCGGACGCGGGCGGCGCCCCGGTCCGGGTGGAGCTGGCCGCCGACGCGGACGGGCACCCCGGCGTCCTGCCCGCCGGGCGGGCCGGACCGGTGTGGACCACGGTGACCGTCCGGGCGGGCGCGCTGCTGCGGGGCCGCGCCCGCGGCACGCTGCGGACCCTGGGCGTGCGCCTCACCGCGCCGGGCGGCGGGCCCGTGCGCTGGCGGCTGGGCCGGCTGGCCGTACGGGACGGCGTCCGGGTGCCGCCCGCGCGGCCGGGCCGGCCGGTGGTCACCGCGGCGGCGGTCCGCCCCGACGGCACCGCCGGCCTCCGCCTGGCCTGGCGCCCGTCCCCCCGCCCCGTCCGCCACTACCTGCTGCGCCAGTGCCTGCCGGGCGGGGGCACCCGCTTCCTCGGCGGCACCGCTGGGCATGCCTTCTACGTTCCGGAGCTCCGCCGTACGGCCGGCGAGGCGGTCACCCGTGTCGAGGTGCGCGCGGTGGACGAGCTGTACGCCTCCTCGGCCCCCGCCCTCGTCGGGTTCCGCTGGCCGAACCCGAACTCCCGGTAAGCCGATCGGTAAGGACACGCGATGCACAACGACCGCACGACCACCGAAGCCCGCCTGCGGCGGGTCCTGGAGGAGCGCATCCGCCCGGCCGTGTACCCCGAGTCCGTGCCACTGGCCGTCGGCGTGTGGCACGCCCCGGGCGAGCCCGTGCCCGTCGCCGAGGGCCTGGCGGCGCCGCGGGAGCCGGCCCGGCCGGGGGACGCCTGGGGGCCGGCCTGGGGGACGAGCTGGTTCACCGTGACGGGAACCGTGCCCGCCGCCTGGGCGGGGAAGACCGTCGAGGCCCTGCTGGACCTGGGCTTCGACCCGAACATGACCGGTTTCCAGTGCGAGGGGCTCGTCTACCGGACCGACGGATCACCGGTGAAGGGCCTCAACCCGCGCAACCACTGGGTGCGGATCGGCGCCCCCGTCGCCGGCGGCGAGGAGGTGCGGCTGCACGTCGAGGCCGCCGCCAACCCCGTCATCCTCGACTACGAGCCCTTCCGCCCCACCGAGCTCGGCGACCTCGCGACGGCCGACCGCCGCCCCCGCTACCGGCTGGGCCGCATGGACCTCGCCGTGTTCGACACCGCCGTGTGGGAGCTGGTGCACGACCTGGAGGTGCTGGGCGGGCTGATGACCGGCCTGCCCGAGGAGTCGCCGCGCCGCTGGGAGGTGCTGCGGGCGGTCGAGCGGGCGCTGGACGCCGTGGACCTCCAGGACGTCGGCGGGACCGCGGCCCGCGCCCGCGAGCCGCTGGCCGGCGTCCTGTCGGCGCCGGCGCAGGCGTCGGCGCACCGGATCAGCGCCGTCGGCCACGCCCACATCGACTCGGCGTGGCTGTGGCCGCTCCGCGAGACCGTCCGCAAGGTGGCGCGGACCACGGCCAACATGACGGCGCTGCTGGAGGAGGAGCCCGACTTCGTCTACGCGATGTCGCAGGCGCAGCAGTTCGCCTGGGTGAAGGAGCACCGGCCGGAGGTGTGGGCGCGGGTGAAGAAGGCGGTGGCGGACGGCCGGTTCGTGCCGGTCGGCGGGATGTGGGTGGAGTCGGACACCAATATGCCCGGGTCGGAGGCGCTGGCCCGGCAGTTCGTGCACGGGAAGCGGTTCTTCCTGGAGGAGTTCGGGATCGAGACGGAGGAGGTGTGGCTGCCGGACTCGTTCGGCTACTCCGCCGCGCTCCCCCAACTGGTACGGCTGTCGGGGTCGAAGTGGTTCCTGACGCAGAAGATCTCCTGGAGCCGTACCAACAAGTTCCCGCACCACACGTTCTGGTGGGAGGGGCTGGACGGCACCCGCGTCTTCACCCACTTCCCGCCCATCGACACCTACAACGCCCAGCTCTCCGGCGAGGAACTCGCGCACGCCGTCCGCAACTTCCGGGACAAGGGCGGCGCCACCCGCTCCCTCGCCCCGACCGGCTACGGCGACGGGGGCGGCGGGACGACGCGCGAGATGCTGGCGCGGGCCCGGCGGCTCGCCGATCTGGAGGGCTCGGCGCGGGTGGTGTTCGAGCGGCCGTCGGCGTTCTTCGAGAAGGCCCACGCCGAGTACGCGGCCGACGCGCCGGTCTGGTCCGGCGAGCTCTACCTGGAGCTGCACCGGGCGACGCTCACCAGCCAGGCGCGCACCAAACAGGGCAACCGCCGGGCCGAGCGGCTGCTGTACGAGGCCGAGCTGTGGTCGGCGACGGCGGCGGTGCGCACCGGCTTCCCGTACCCGTACGAGCGGCTGGACCGGCTGTGGAAGACGGTGCTGCTGCACCAGTTCCACGACATCCTGCCGGGCACGTCGATCGCCTGGGTGCACCGGGAGGCCGTGGCCGCCTACGAGGAGGTCGCCGCCGAACTGGAGGCGCTGATCGGCGAGGCGCTGGCGGCGCTCGCCGGGGACGCCTCGTCCGGCGGCACGGTCGTCTTCAACGCCGCGCCGCACGGGCGGGGCGGCGTCGCGGCCCAGTGCGGCAAGCTGACGGACGTGTTCATGCGCCCGGATCCGGCGACGGCCACGGTCCGCGAAGGCGGCGGCTACGTCCTGGAGAACGGGCTGCTGCGGGTGGAGGTCGACGGCCGTGGCCTCGTCGTCTCCGTGGTCGACCGGGAGACGCGCCGCGAGACGGTGCCGCCCGGCACGGCTGCCAACCTGCTCCAACTGCACCAGGACTTCCCGAACATGTGGGACGCCTGGGACGTCGACCGGTTCTACCGGAACACCGTCACCGACCTCACGGACGTGGAGTCGATGGAGCTCACGGACGAGGGCGCGGTCCGGGTGGTCCGCGCGTTCGGCGCGTCCCGGGTCGAGCAGCGGATCGCCCTGCCGGACGGCGTGCGGCGGGTCGACTTCACGACGGAGGTCGACTGGCACGAGACGGAGAAGTTCCTCAAGGTCGCCTTCCCGCTGGACGTGCACACCGACCGGATCGCGGCGGAGACCCAGTTCGGGCACCTCTACCGCCCCACGCACACCAATACGAGCTGGGACGCGGAGAAGTTCGAGGCGTGTGCCCACCGGTTCGTCCACGTCGAGGAGACCGGCTGGGGCGTCGCGCTGGTGAACGACTCGACGTACGGCTACGACGTGACGCGCGGCGCCCGCGACCCGGAGTCGTCCGCCTCCGGGACGACCACCACGGTCCGCCTCTCCCTGCTGCGCGCCCCGCGCTTCCCCGACCCCCGGACGGACCAGGGCAGGCACCGCTTCGGCTACGCCCTGGTGCCGGGCGCCTGGATCGGCGACGCCGTGTGCGAGGGCTACCGCATCACCCTGCCGGAACGCCGCGTCCCGGGCGACCGGGCGACGGGCTCCCTGGTGCACTCGAACAACGAGGCGGTCGTGGTGTCGGCGGTGAAGCTGGCGGACGACGGGAGCGGTGACGTGGTCGTCCGGCTGTACGAGTCACTGGGCGGCCGGGCGGCGACGAACCTGCGGCTCTACTTCCCCGTGACGTCCGTCCACCGGTGCGACCTGCTGGAACGGCCGCTGGGGGAGATCGAGCCGGTGGAGGGGGCGGTCGGGCTGACGCTGCGGCCGTTCGAGATCGTGACGCTGCGAGCGCGACCGGCGGGCCGGTCCGACTGCGGGCCGGGTTCCTCCGTCCCTGAGGCCTCCGCCCCTGGGCGGTAGTTATGAAACGTTTTTGTACATCGTGCAACTACTGTTGCTGAGAGCGGGAGTTGCCCTAGATTCACGGGTGTGCGGCGCGACTACGGCGCGCTGTGGGACGGTCGACTTGGAGGATCCCGTGAACGGAAAGCTTGCGGCGGCCGGAATGGCCGCGGTCGCGGCGGCCCTGATGGCAGGAGTGGCGCCGGCCGGCCCCGCCTCGGCCGCCACCGCCGCGCCGGCCGGGAGAGCGACAACGGCGGACTCGTCCACCTACTACGTCTACGTCACCGGCGTGTCCGGCTCGCTGGACGGTGCCCGGGCGAACGCGAACTACCGGCTCCCGCCCAACTGCTACCCCGCGGGGATAGTGGCCAGTGGGACCACCCCCGACAACAACATCTGGGTGACCGTCGAGGGCGTCTGCTCCGGGACGCCGTAACCGCCGGCGCGGCGCCTCCCCGGCGCTCGTACGGCGGGGAGGCGCGAAGCCGGGTCAGCGCCGGGGCATCCAGTGGTGGACCTTGTAGTCGCCCTTCTCCACCGTCTCGAAGGGCGCGCTGCCCAGGCACTTGGGCACGCTCTTGGTGGGCAGGCCGTCCAGGGCCCAGCTGTAGCCGAGCCGGTCGGCGCGGCCCCCGTCGAGGACGGTGAAGCCGAACCGCTTGCCCTTGAGGTCGCGGACCTTCGGCAGGCCGGGCGCGTCGACGACGTGCGACTCGGTGACGACGCCCGTGGCGACGGCGGACGGGCCGCCGGTGAGGAGGCAGTCGATCCGGCCGCTGAAGAAGACGCTCCACTTCGGGCCGAAGCGGTGGCTGACCCGGAAGGTGCCGCGCGCCTTGTCGAGGAAGCCGTGGGCGTCGAAGGTGAACCGGACGTCGTCGCCGGGTTTGCGGGCGAGCTTGCCGGTGCCGGTGAGCGACGGCTCGTCGGCGGCCCGGGCGACGGCCGGCCGCCCGGAGCCGTCCGCCACGGCCGGGCTCGCGACGCCGGTGGTCAGAGCGATCACCGTGCAGCCGGCGAGGGCCGTGGCGGCGGCGGTGAGGGGGCGGCGGGCGCGGGACATGAGGTTCTCCTGACGGACGGTCGGGCCGGTGCGCCGGGGGTCTCCCCCGGCCGGACACCACTCTGCCGCCGCCCCGGCCGCCGGCACCTCGTCCCCGGGGCGGACGGCCCTCCGCCGCGCGGCGGAACCGCGTTCCCCCGTACGGCGGGTACCGCCGGCCCGGCTTCCGGCATGATCGGGGCGTGCTCGTCGCCGTCCGACCGCTCCGCGACCGCCTCGGCGTCCCGCCCCGGGCGCGCGTCCGCACGCCCTTCGGGCGGGCCGTCGTGCGCTGGTGCGGCCCGCCCGGGGCGGCGGACGGCGCGTACCACGTGGAGTGGTCGGTCGACGACGACGTCGTGTGGGGCTGCGGCGCCCGTCCGGCCGCCGTGCCCGTGCCGGGGCTGTGGGCGGAGGGCGACCGGGTGGTCCTGCGCGGGCGCCTCCACGCCGACGACGACGGTGCGGCGTGGCTCGTGTGGGGCCCGGCGATCGTCCTCCTCGGCGTCGCCGGACCGCTGCCGGACGCGCCCGAGGGGGTGTGGGCGGAACTCCGCCATCCGGCCGCCGGGGTGTCCGTGTATCCGTACACGCTCTGACCGCGCTCTGACCGTCAGGCGACGGGCGCGTCCTCCCACAGGCCGGTGCCGTGGGCCTCGGCGAGGGCCCGGACGCGGGCCAGGAACGCCTCCGCGGGCAGCGGCGCGAGCTTCCGGCCGTCGCGCAGTCGGACGGCGAGCTGCCGCGCGGCGGCCTCCCGGGGGCCGAGGACGGCCTGGTACGGGACGAGCCGGGCCTCCCGGACCCGGGCGCCGAGGGTGCCGCGCTCGGGTGCGGCGACCTCGGCGCGGAGGCCGAGTTCGAGGCAGCGCCGCACGAGCGCCTCGGCGGCCGGAACCTCCGCGTCGGAGACGGGGAGGAGGACCACCTGGACCGGCGCCAGCCACACGGGGAAGGCGCCGCCGTGCACCTCGATGAGGTGGGCCACCGCCCGTTCGACGCTGCCGATGACGGCGCGGTGCACCATGACCGGCCGGTGCCGGGCGCCGTCCGCGCCGATGTAGTGCAGGTCGAACCGTTCCGGCTGGTGGAAGTCGATCTGGACGGTGGACAGGGTCGCCTCGCGGCCGGCCGCGTCGGCGATCTGCACGTCGATCTTCGGCCCGTAGAAGGCGGCCTCCCCCTCCACCGCCTCGTAGGGCAGCCCCGACCGGTCCAGCACGTCGGTGAGCAGGGCGACGGACCGTTCCCACAGCTCGGGCGCGGCCACGTACTTGCCGCCCGGGCCGGGGAGGGACAGCCGGTAGCGGGCGGGGGTGATGCCCAGCGCCTCGTACGCCCGGCGGATCAGCTCCAGGGCGCCGGCGGCCTCGTCCGCGGCCTGGTCGAGGGTGCAGAAGATGTGCCCGTCGTTGAGCTGGATCGCGCGGACCCGGGTCAGCCCGCCGAGGACGCCGGAGAGTTCGGAGCGGTACATGCCGCCGAGCTCGGCGATCCGCAGCGGCAGTTCGCGGTAACTGTGGGACCGGGAGCGGTAGATGAGCGCATGGTGCGGGCACATGCCGGGCCGCAGGACGACCTGTTCGCCGCCGAGGTCCATCGGCGGGAACATGTCGTCGTCGTAGTGCGCCCAGTGGCCCGAGATCTCGTAGAGCTCCCGTTTGCCCAGCACGGGCGAGTACACGTGCCGGTAGCCCGCCCGGCGTTCGACCTCCCGGACGTACTCCTCCAGCGCGTGCCGCACGGCGGCGCCGTCGGGCAGCCAGTACGGAAGGCCCGCGCCCATCAGCGGGTCGGTGTCGAACAGGTCGAGCTCGCGGCCGAGTCGGCGGTGATCGTGCACGGCGGTCTCCTCGCGGGGTGGTGAGGCGAGTGACCGCAGAACGAAGCCCCGGGGCACTCGCCCCGGGGCTTCGGACAAAGTCAGCTGTCAGCGCGCCGGGACGGATCCGGCGTCGTCGTGGAGTGCTGGTGGGCGCGCTGCATATGGATCACGCTAACAGAGGACCGGCGCGACGTACACAGCCCGTCCGGGGCTTGGAGACAACCGCGCGGGGCATGGTTACGGGGGTGTGAGGCCGGGGAGGGATCGGTGTCAGCCCCGTCCGCACAGGTCGAAGCCGGTCCCGCATACCATTCGCGGCATGAAGCTGCGTTTGCCCCACCGCCGAAGCCGGCGGTCGGCCGCCGTCGCGGCCGCCCTCGCCGTCCTGGCCGGCGCCGGCACCTGGACCGTGGCGGAGGCCACCGGCGGCGATCCGCCGGTGCACCGCGAGGACCGGTTCCTGACGATGCCGGAGTCCGGGTCCGGCGGCGCGGGGGCGAAGGACGCGACGGTCCGTATCGACACGTCGTTCTTCACGGCGGGCGGCTCCGGCCGCAGACCCGCCGTCCTCCTCGCCCACGGCTTCGGCGGCGACAAGGACGATCTCCGCGACCGCGCCGAGGAGTTGGCGCGGTCCGGCTACGCGGTGCTGACCTGGTCGGCGCGCGGCTTCGGCGACTCGACCGGCCGGATCGGCCTCAACGACCCCGACCGCGAGGTCGCCGACGTCAGCCGGCTGATCGACTGGCTGGCGAAGCGTCCCGAGGTGCGGCTGGACCGCGACGGCGACCCCCGGGTCGGCATCGCGGGCGCCTCCTACGGCGGCGCCGTCGCCCTCCTCGCGGCCGGCCACGACAAACGCGTCGACGCCATCGCCCCGCAGATCACCTACTGGGACCTGAACAGCGCCCTCTTCCCGAACGACGTGTTCAAGAAGCTCTGGGCGGGCGTCTTCTTCACCACCGGCACCACCTCCACCTCCACCACCACCGGCGCGCAGGGCTCCGGCGGCGGCTGTGGCCGCTTCGACCCGGAGCTGTGCGCGATGTACGAGCGGGTGGCCGTCGCCGGCCGGCCGGACGCCAAGGCCCGCGCCCTGCTGGAGCGCCGCAGCCCCGCGGCCGTCGCCCGTGACATCAAGGTGCCGGCCCTGCTCGTCCAGGGCCAGAGCGATTCGCTGTTCCCGCTCACCGAGTCGGACCGGGCCGCCGAGGCCCTGGCCCGCAACGGCGCGCCGGTGGCCGTCGACTGGACCGCGGGCGGCCACGACAGCGGCGGCTCCGACGAGGACGGCCGCGTCGCCCGCCGCACCCGCGCCTGGTTCGACCGCTACCTGAAGGAGGACGAGGGGACGGACACCGGCCCGGCGTTCCGGATCAGCCGGACGGGCGGGCTGGACACCACCGACGGCACCACCCGGCTGCGCGGCGCGACCGGCGACCGCTACCCGGGACTGCGCGGCGACACCGAGCCGGTGCCGCTCACCGGCCGGGAGCAGCGCTTCGGCAACCCGGCCGGCGGCTCGCCGCCCGCCGTGTCCGCCGTGCCCGGGCTCGGCGGGCTCTCCCGCCTCTCGGGCCTGGGCGTCGGCGTCTCCCTGGACTTCCCGGGCCAGTACGCCCGCTTCGACTCCCCGAAGCTCACCGAGAGCGTCCGCGTCACCGGTACGCCGGTCGCGCGGGTGCGGGTGGCCTCGGACAGCGGGGAGGCGGTGCTGTTCGCGAAGGTGTACGACGTGGGGCCGGACGGCCGGCAGCGGCTGCCGGGCCAGTTGGTCACCCCGCTGCGGGTGACGGACGCCAAGGGCGGCCGGACGGTGGAGGTGCGGCTGCCCGCCGTCGACCACGTCTTCGAGGCCGGGCACCGGATGCGGCTGGTCCTCTCCGCCACCGACCTCGGCTACGCCTCGCCGACGGCCCCGGCCACGTACACCGTCTCGCTCGCCGGGCGGGAGCTGAGCGTCCCCACCGCGCTCGGCGTGCGGACCGGTTCGGCGGCGCTGCCCTGGTGGACGTGGGGGCTGCCGGCCGGTGGCGCGGCGGTCGCGGTGGCGCTGCTGGTCACCGGCCGGCGGCGGGGTTCCGTTCCGGCGCCGGACCTGGCCCTGGCGGATGTCCCGCTGGTGATCGACGGGTTGAGCAAGCGGTACGCCAAGTCGGCAGACCGGTACGCCGTCCGCGATCTGTCGTTCCGGGTGGAGCGCGGCCAGGTGCTCGGGCTGCTCGGGCCGAACGGCGCGGGCAAGACGACGACACTGCGGATGCTGATGGGCCTGATCCGGCCGGACGGCGGCGAGGTGCGCGTGTTCGGACACGCGATCCGGCCCGGCGCGCCGGTGCTGTCGCGGGTCGGGGCGTTCGTGGAGGGCGCGGGATTCCTCCCGCACCTGTCCGGCCGGGCCAATCTGGACCTGTACTGGCGGGCCACCGGCCGTCCGGCGGAGGACGCGCACGTCGAGGAGGCCCTGGAGATCGCCGGGCTGGGTTCGGCGCTGGACCGGGCCGTCCGCACGTACTCACAGGGCATGCGGCAGCGGCTCGCCATCGCCCAGGCCATGCTGGGCCTGCCGGACCTGCTGATCCTCGACGAGCCGACCAACGGCCTGGACCCGCCGCAGATCCGCGAGATGCGCGAGGTGATGATCCGGTACGCGGCGGCCGGGCGCACGGTGATCGTCTCCAGCCATCTGCTGGCCGAGGTCGAGCAGAGCTGCACCCACCTCGTGGTGATGGACCGGGGCCGGCTGGTGACGGCGGGACCGGTCGCGGAGATCACCGGCTCGGGCGAGACGCTGCTGGTCGGGGTGGACGGCGAGGTGTCCGAGGCCGTCGCGGAGAAGGTCGGCGCGCTGCCCGGCGTGGCGTCGGCCGTCCGCGGGGAGAGCGGGCTGCTGGTCAGGCTCGACGGCGCGAGCACCCCGGAACTGCTGGTGGAACTGGTCCGGCTGGAGGTTCCGGTGACGGGCGTGGGCCCGCACCGGCGGCTGGAGGACGCGTTCCTGACCCTGATCGGAGGCCAGGCATGAACGGCACGAGCACGCCCCGGGCGGTCGCGCCCGGTTACCGGGCGGGCCGCACCCTGCCGCTGCGGGTCGAGGCGGCGCGGCAGTGGCGCCGCCGGCGGACACTGGTGGTCGGCGGTGTGCTGGCGGCCCTGCCGTTCGTCCTGATCGCGGCGTTCGCGATCGGCGGCCGGCCGGGCGGCCGGGACGGGCGGGTGACGCTGATGGACACCGCCACCGCCTCGGGGGTGAACTTCGCGGCCACGGCCCTGTTCGTCTCGGCCGGGTTCCTGCTGGTGGTGCCGGTGGCGCTGTTCTGCGGCGACACCGTGGCGTCGGAGGCGGGCTGGTCGTCGCTGCGCTACCTGCTGGCCGCGCCCGTGCCCCGGACGCGGCTGCTGGTGAGCAAGCTGGCGGTGGCGCTCGGGTTCAGCGCGGCGGCGATCCTGCTGCTGCCGCTGGTGGCACTGGCGGCGGGCACGGCCGCGTACGGCTGGGGACCGCTGCGGATCCCGACCGGCGGGACACTGCCGGCGGACACGGCGGCGGCCCGGCTGGCGGTCGTCGTCCTGTACGTCTTCGTCAGCCAACTTGTCACCGCGGCCCTGGCGTTCTGGCTGTCGACCGTGACGGACGCGCCGCTCGGCGCGGTCGGCGGGGCGATGGGGCTGACGGTGCTGGGCAACGTCCTGGACGCGGTCACCGCGCTCGGCCACTGGCGCGATCTGCTGCCCGCGCACTGGCAGTACGCGTGGGCGGACGCCCTCCAGCCGCACGCCGAGTGGGGCGGCATGATCAAGGGCACGTCGGTGTCGGTGGCGTACGCGCTGGTCCTGTTCGCGCTGGCGTTCCGGCACTTCCGGGCGAAGGACGTGGTCTCCTGAGGAAGGCGTCCTGCGGGAGCGCCGCCCCGGGAGAGACACGGCCTCCGGTGGAGGAAGGCTCTTCCGGCGGAGGACACCCTCCGAAAGGCGCCGGTCTCCCGGCGGCCGGCACGGGGTACAGGCCCCGGTGACGGGTCGGCCGGGCGTTCTGCCAGGCTGACCCGTGCCCGCGTGAGCTCCCCTCGTACGGAGGTTCCCCATGGACGACGCAGCGGCCACCCCGCCGGAGACGGTGGCCCGCACCCTCTGGCGGCTGGCCGAACCGGTACACGCCGTCACCTACTTCGCCCCCGAGGCGCGGGCGGCCTACGAGGAAGCGGGGCTGCACGGCTGGCCGCGCGGCTACTTCGCGGGCCGCGCGGCCCCGTTCGGCCCGGTCGGCCCCGAGCCGGTGGCGGCCTCCTTCTTCGGCTTCGCCCCGGCCGCGGTGGCCGCCGCCCTGCCGTCCGTGTGGGAGGTCGTCTCCCCCGGCCGCGCCCTGGAACTGCGGCGCGCGGGCGCCCGGAACGCGCTGCGCCGACTGCTCGCCGGCCTGGACGAGGAGGTGGGCAGAGCCGCCGGTCTCCTCGCGGACCGGGTGCGCGAACTGGACTGCGGCGGACGGGTGCTCAGCGCCGCCAACATGGCGCTCGGCTTCCCCGTCGACCCCCTCGACCGGCTCTGGCACGCGGCCACCCTGCTGCGCGAGCACCGCGGCGACGGTCATGTGGCGGCGCTGGTGGCGGCGGACCTGGACGGCTGCGAGTCCCTGGTCCTGCGCGCCGGCATCGACGTCCCGCGCTCCGAACTCCAGCCGTACCGCGGCTGGACGGACGAGGAGTGGGCCGCGGCCGTCCACCGGCTGGCCGCCCGCGGCCTCCTCGCCCCGGACGGCACCGCCACCGAAGAGGGCCGCCGCCTGCACGCGTCCGTCGAGGCGGCGACGGACCGAGCGGCGTCCCGCCCATGGCGGACCACCGACCCGGCGGAGCTCCGCACGCTGACGGACGCCCTCACCCCGCTGTCCCACGCCTGCGCCCGGACGCTCCGCTTCCCCAACCCCATCGGCCTGCCCGAGCCGGCACCGGCGGCGCGCTGACCGCGCACGGCGAAACCCGGTGCGATTGAGCGGCGCCGGAGGACGGCCCGTTCCGCCGGGCGGACGGCAGCCGTCCGCCCGGCGACCGCGCGGTGTCAGCCTCGTGATGAATCCGTAACAACGGGATCCCCCGCACCGCCCGCCACGTCTCTCCCCATGACGGACGGAAGAAACACGGACACGAGAGCATGGAGAGGGTGCGAGGCCATGGCGCTGCCCCAGCTGCACAGGAACAGGATCACGGCGCTGGTCGCCGTCACGGTCTTCGGCTTCGCGGGCACCCTGACCGCCGCGGTCACCGCGGAAGCGGTAGGCCGCACCGCCGCGGCGAGCCTCTCCCCGGAAACCGCCACACCCACCGACCGCGACGGCACCCTCCGGCACGCGCGACCGGCGTCCGACGACGCCCCGAAAACCGTCGTGGTGATACGCAACGAATCCGGCCGGCCCCTCCCCCGGCCCTGAACCGGCATCCGGCTCCCCGGGGAAGAGCGAGCGGGTGTGTCAGGCCCGGTCGCACTCCAGTGCGTCCAGCCGCTTGCCGCCGCCGGTCAGGGTCACCTTGACCCGGTTCCAGGGCAGTCCGCCGGGTACCTGGTTGTGGGCTGCGGTGCAGACGAGTTGGGTGCGGGCGATGCGGGTGATGCGGGTGACGTCGGTGGGCAGGGTGATGTCGACCCGGCCGGGCGCCGTCGTGACGCGTACGCCCGACCGCATGCCGATCTCGCTGTAGATGCCGCGGGCGCGTTCCGCCTCGTTGGGGCCCTGCAGCATCAGCCGTACCGCGTCCTCCGCGGTCACCGGGCCGTCCGCCGGACGGGAGACCGAGGTGACGCCGGTGACCACGGCGAAGAACAGCCGGGTCTGCCAGGCCGGTTGGCCGGACGGGCGGACGCCGGTGGCGGGCTGGCCGAACTCGATGACCTCCGTCGGCTCGATGCCGCATCCGGCGAGCGTCCCCAGCAGGAGCGTCGCGGCCAGCGCGCGTCGTGCCCTCACTCCTCGTTCCCTCCTGTGCGCAGGGGGAGGTCGACGGTGAACACCGCTCCCCCGTCGGGCCGGTTGGCGGCCCGGATGGTTCCGTCGTGCAGCCGGACGTTCTCCAGCGTGATGGCGAGGCCGAGGCCGCTGCCCTCGGAGCGGACCCGCGCGGCGTCGGCCTTGTAGAAGCGGTCGAAGACGTGCGGCAGTACGTCGGGGTCGATGCCCGGGCCCTCGTCGGCGACCTCGATGAGCAGCCGTTCCGCCGCGTCGGCCGCTTCTTCCACCCGGACGGTCACGCGCACGGGTGCGCCGCCGTGCCGCAGGGCGTTGCCGACGAGGTTGGCGACCACGACGTCGATGCGCCGGGTGTCGAGCCGGGCGCGGACGCCGTCCGGCAGGTCGGCGGCGACCTCGTCCTGCCAGTTGCGGGCCTGGAGGGTCTTGCGGACGGTCTCGGCGACGTCGACCTCGTCGAGGTGGAGGGCGGCGGCGCCGGCGTCGAAGCGGGAGATCTCCATCAGGTCCTCGACCATGCGGGCGAGCTTGCCGGTCTCCTCGCTGATCAGCCGGACGGCGTGGGCGGTGTCCGGGTCGAGCGTGGCGGCGTCCTCGTCGAGCACGTCGACGACGGCCGTCATGGCGGCCAGCGGGGTGCGCAGTTCGTGTGAGACGTCGGCGGCGAAGCGGCGCGCGTTGGCCTCCATGCGGCGGAGTTCGGCGACGTTCTCCTCCAGGGCGGCGGCCATGCCGTTGAACGTCCGGGAGAGTTCGGCGAGTTCGTCGCCGCCGGTGACCTTCAGCCGGGTGTCGAGCGCGCCCTCGGTGATCCGCTGGGCGCCGCGGCGCAGTTCGCGGACGGGGCGGAGGACGCCGCCGGCGGCGATGAGGGCGGGCACCACGGCGAGGGCGACGGCGGGCAGCGCGCCGCTCTGGGCGGCGTTGACGAGGGCCTGGACGTTGGCCTCGTCGGACCGCAGCGGCACCCGGGCGAAGACCTCGACGCCGGACGGTTTCCTCTCGTCGGTGCTGAAGGTGACGGGCAGGCCGATGACGAGCCAGGGCCGGCCGTCGGTCTCGACGCGCTGGACTGCGGGGATTCCGGCCTGCACCTTCTTGCGCACGCCGGTGCCGATGGCCGCGTCCTCGCCGGGCCGGAGGGCCGGGACCATGGGCCCGTCGGCGTAACGGACGTGCACCACCCAGTGCTGGGCCGCCTCACCGGCCCGGTTGAGGTTCGCCGCGAACCGTCCGAGGTCCTCGGTGTCGGGCGGGTACTTCTTCAGATCGGGGGCCTGGGAGTTGACCTGGCCGCGCAGGGCGTCCACGGCGGTGTCCTGGGTGCGCTGGAGGATCGCGGTGCGCGCCTCGCGGAACGTGAGCGCCGCGGTGGCCAGCGCGCTCAACGCGGCGACCAGCAGGAACGCCACCACGAGGCGGGCGCGGAGGCCGCGGACGAGGGTGCGCAGGGCGGGCTTGCGCTCCCCGGCCGGGCGGCGCGCGCCGGGGTGTCTCACAGCGGTCCGAACCGGTAGCCGAAGCCGCGTACGGTCTGGATGTAGCGGGGCGAGCGCGTGGAGTCCTCGACCTTGGTGCGCAGCCGCATCACACAGGCGTCCACCAGCCGGGCGTCCCCGTGGTAGCTGTGCTCCCAGACGTGCTCCAGGAGCTGCTGGCGGCTGTGGACGCGGCCGGGGGTGGCGGAGAGGTGGAGCAGAAGCTTCATCTCGGAGGGGGCGAGCGCGAGGTCCTTGCCGTGCTTGGTGACGACCAGGCCGGCGCGGTCGACGACCAGGTCGCCGTGGACCTCGGCGGGCCGGGCGGCGGCCTCGGGTCCGCCGTCGGCGGGCGCGGCGCGGCGGAGGACCGCGCGGATACGGGCCTCCAGGACCTCGCCGCGGGCCGGCTTGACGATGTAGTCGTCGGCGCCCGCCTCCAGGCCGAGGACGACGTCGATGTCGTCGCCGCGGGCCGTGAGCATGATGATCGGGAGCTGCTGGGTCGCGCGGATCCGGCGGCAGACCTCGAAGCCGCTGACGTCGGGGAGCATCAGATCGAGCAGGACCAGGTCGGGCCGGAAGGCGCCGAGCGCGGCGAGCCCGGCCTCCCCGGTCGCCGCGGCCTCGACCTCGTGGCCGCGGCGGCGCAGGGTGAGGGTGACCCCTTCCCGTACGGCTCGGTCGTCCTCGATCAGAAGCACGCGTGACATAGGGACAGTATCGGTCGGATCATCACACCGACGCGTCGGATACGGCCCCGGCCGGGGAACTGTCACCGATTGCTCATATTCACCCCGGACCTCCCCCGTCACTCGCGCCTCTCACCCCTGCCCCACCTCGCTTTCCTCACCCGAGAGGCCCCCTCGCGCGAGCCCGGGGCGGGATAATGGCCAGCCGGTTGTCCGTACGCCATCAAGACACTCGCACTCCTCGACACGCACGATCACTCGTCACGCACGATCACTCGTCACGCACGATCATCAGCGATCCGGAGGTCGCCGTGAGCACGCACGAGGTCCTCAACCAGGCCCCGCCCCTGACCGGCTTCACCACCGCCGACGACCCCGCGCTGCTGGAGGCGCTCCGCCGGGACGGCGGCGCCCGGGGCGAGGAGGAGGTCCGGGCCCTCGGGGCCCGGGCCGGCTCGGAGGAGGTGCAGGAGTGGGCGCGGCTGGCCGAGGCGTACCCGCCGGTGCTGCGCACCCACGACCGGTACGGCCACCGGGTGGACGAGGTGGAGTTCCACCCCGCCTGGCACCATCTGATGGCGGCGGCCGTGGAGAGCGGCCAGCACGCGGCGCCCTGGGCGGACGGCCGCCCGGGGGCGCATCTGATCCGCGCCGCGAAGTTCTACGTCTGGGCGCAGGCCGAGCCCGGTCACGGCTGCCCGATCTCGATGACCAACGCGGCCGTCCCCGCCCTGCGCGCCCAGCCCGAGCTGGCCGCCGCGTACGAGCCGCTGCTGGCCTCGCGGGTGTACGACTACGGGCTGCGGCCGCCGCTGGACAAGCGCGGGCTGATCGCCGGCATGTCGATGACCGAGAAGCAGGGCGGTTCGGACGTCCGGGCCAACACCACCACGGCCGTCCCGGCGGGCGACGGCACGTATGTGATCACCGGGCACAAGTGGTTCACCTCCGCGCCGATGAGCGACGTCTTCCTGGTGCTCGCCCAGGCCGAGCAGGGCCTCACCTGCTTCCTCATGCCCCGGGTCCTGCCCGACGGCACCCGCAACGCGCTGCGCCTCCAGCGGCTGAAGGACAAGCTCGGCAACCGCTCCAACGCCTCCTCCGAGATCGAGTACGAGCGGGCCGTCGCCTGGCCGGTGGGCGAGCCGGGGCGCGGGGTGCGGACGATCGTCGAGATGGTCAACATGACCCGCCTCGACTGCGTCATCGGCTCGGCCGCCGGGATGCGCGCCGGGCTGCGGCAGGCCCTCCACCACACCACGTACCGCCGCGCCTTCGGCGCCGAGCTGATCGACCAGCCGCTGATGCGCAACGTCCTGGCGGACCTGGCCGTCGAGTCGGAGGCGGCCACGGTCCTGGCGATGCGCCTGGCGGCGGCCCTGGACCGGTCGGAGGCCGGGGACGCCGGCGAACGCGGCCTGCGCAGGCTGGCGCTGGCGGCCGGCAAGTACTGGGTGTGCAAGCGCGGCAGCGCCCACGCGGCGGAGGCGCTGGAGTGCCTGGGCGGCAACGGGTACGTCGAGGAGTCCGGCATGCCCCGCCTCTACCGGGAGGCGCCGCTGCTGTCGATCTGGGAGGGGTCGGGCAACGTCGCCGCGCTGGACGTCCTCCGCGTCCTCGCCCGCGAACCGGAGTCGCTGGACGCCTACTTCGCGGAGGTCGGGGCCGCCGCGGGCGCGGACGCCCGCCTGGACGCCGCCACCGCCCGGCTGCGCGCCCTGCTGACCTCGCTCGACGACCCCCGCCGCGCCCAGCTCACGGCCCGGCGCCTCGCCGAACAGCTCGCCCTGGTCCTCCAGGGCAGCCTGCTCGTCCGCCACTCCGTCCCGGCCGTCGCCGACGCCTTCTGCGCCTCGCGCCTGGACGGCGACTGGGGCGGGGCCTTCGGCACCCTCCCGCCGGGGGCGGACCTGGGCGCGGTGCTGGAACGGGCGGTGGCCAAGGACGCGGCGTGACGACGGTGACGGACGCGGCGTGACGACGATGACGGACGCGGCGTAGCGGCCCCCGCGCACGCGCGAGCCGCGGCCCCCGTCCACGGGGCCGCGGCTCTTCGGTCGGCGTCAGTGTCGGCGTCGGCGTCGGCTCAGCGGCCGTCCTGCGACCGCCCGCCCTGGCTGTTCCGGCCGCCCTTCTTACCGGCCTCGGAAGCGCGTTCCGGGTCGTTGTGGAAGTTGCCGCCGCTCTCGTGACCGCCCTTCTTGCCTGCCTCGGAAGCGCGGTCCCGGTCGTTGGCGAAGTTGCCGGGGTTGCCGCGGCTGTTGGCGTTGCCGCGGTTGTCGGACGTAGCCATGAGCTGCTCCTTTCCTCCAGGCGTTCGTGTGACGTCAGGGCGCGTGCCCGTCCGCACCCGCCCCATGCACCCTGATCGCGAAAAAACGGAATCCATCGAGAGCGCTCGGAACCGAACCCGGACGACCATTCACGATCACACTCGAACACCCGGCACCCGACCCCGGCACCACCGCCTCCCAGCCGCCCCCGCCCGTGCGAATAC